>CAMZIP010000054.1 GCA_947307265.1 uncultured Bacteroidales bacterium
CAACCTGCGTTTCCAGGGCGAACTGAAATACAAGCCTATCAGCAAGATTGAACTGTCCCTGCTCGCTGCAGCGACGTACACCGCTTCAACGCGCCAGCACCATATCAAGGACGATTCCAACCAGGCTCTGGCTTACCGTGCCGCTCCGACCACCCAGGTCCGCAACAGCAATACCTACCTCTACACCGACCCGGACGATCCGTTCGCACTGCCTGAGGTTATCCTGCCTTACGGCGGTATCTTCGAACGCACCGACAACAAGATGTTCGGATGGGACCTCCGTGCAACGGCTTCGTACAACGACACTTACGCACGCGACCACATCGTCAATTTCTACGGCGGTATGGAGACCAACTCCATCGACCGTGAGGCGACCTGGTTCCGCGGCTGGGGTCTGCAGTACGACCTCGGCGAAGAGGCCAACTACGATTACCGCATCTTCAAGCGCGGCAAGGAGGATGGCAGCGATTATTACACGATGAACCATACCTTCGACCGCCGCGTCGCATTCTTCGGTACCGGCACCTACTCCTATAAGGGCCGCTACAGCATCAACGGTACCATCCGTTACGAGGGTTCCAACCAGCTCGGCAAGAGCCGCAAGGCACGCTGGCTGCCTACCTGGAACATTTCCGCGAAGTGGAATATCATCGACGAACCGTGGATGCAGCAGATGCGCGACCGCATTTCCCACCTCGCCCTCAAGGCTTCTTACTCCCTGACGGCAGAGCGTGGTCCGGTCAACAACTCGCTGATGATTATCCGTGCAGACACGCCCTGGAGGTATTCGACCTCCGACAGCGAGACCGTCCTCTACCTCTCCTCCCCGGCCAACCCGGATCTTACCTACGAGAAGAAGCACGAGCTCAATATCGGTCTCGAACTCGGTCTGCTCGACAACCGCATCAACTTCGCGGGCGACTGGTATATGCGTAACAACTTCGACCTGATCGGTCCGGCTTACACGACCGGTACGACGGGTGCTGTCACCAAGTACGGTAACGTCGCTTCGATGAAGTCCAACGGTTTCGAGCTCTCGCTGACCACGACCAACATCAAGAACCGCGACTTCAGCTGGGTGACCAACCTCATCTATTCGCATACGCATAACGAAGTCACCGAACTGCTTTCGACGCGCCGCGTCATCGACCTCGTTTCGGGTACCGGTTTCGCAATGCAGGGTTATCCCAACCACAGTATCTTCTCCATCCCGTTTATGGGCCTCAACGAAGAAGGTCTCCCGACGTTCCTGGATCAGGACGGCAATATCACCACGACCGGTATTTATTTCCAGACATCAGATCCCAAGAAACTCGGCTTCCTCGAGTACAGCGGTACCGCTGATCCTACCGACGTGGCATCCATCGGCAACACCCTCCAGTGGAAGGGCATCAAGCTGAATGTCTTCATCACCGGTTCGTTCGGCAACGTCATCCGCCTGGATCCCGTATTCAAGGCACGTTACAATGACCTGTCATCGATGCCGAAGGAGTTCAACGACCGCTGGGTAATCCCCGGTGACGAGAACTACACGACCGTCCCGGTCATCGCTTCGCGCATCCAGAACCGCAACGACAGCCACCTGAGCTACGCTTACAACGCATACAACTATTCGACGGAACGTATCGCCAAGGGTGATTTCGTACGCCTCAAGGAAGTGTCCCTGAGCTATGACTTCCCCAAGACCGTTACCGAACCGCTGCGTCTGAGCACGCTTTCCCTCAAACTGCAGGCAACCAACCTGTTCCTGCTGTATTCCGACTCCAAATTGAACGGACAGGACCCTGAATTCTTCAACACCGGCGGTGTGGCCGTCCCGATGCCGAAGCAGTTCACCCTTTCCCTTAAAATCGGTTTATAATGGAGGATGACGATTATGAAAGCATTTAAATATTTTCTTATTGCGACAGTCGCTATCCTGAGTCTCACGGCCTGCGACAAATTCCTCGACGTCAACCCGGACAAGCGTGCCGAGGTGGATACCGTCGATGAAATCAACGCACTGCTCGGCACGGCATACACGGACCACGTGATGATTCTGCTGGCCGAAATAATGAGCGACAATATCGACGACTTCGGCCTGACGTCCTTTAACAACTCGAGCCGTTTCCTCGAACAGGTTTACAACTTCGAAGAAATTACCGAGTCCAACAACGAAAGCCCCGAAAACTGCTGGGCTGACTACTGGAACGCCATCGCCGTTTCAAATATCGCACTCCAGGAACTCGAGAAAATGGGTACCCCGGAGGATCTCACACTTCGCGAAATCTACGGCGAAGCCTATATGGCACGCGCATACAACCATTTCATCCTGGGCACGATGTTCTGTATGCCTTACGATCCGGTCAACAGCAAGACCGATCCGGGCCTGCCCTACCTCACCGCTGTCGAGAACGGCTTCAACCCGATGCACGACCGCGGCACGGTGGCTGACTTCTACGCTGCCATCGAGGCAGATATCGAGCGCGGCCTGCCGCTGGTAGGCGACTCTCGTTACCTCGTTCCGAAGTACCACCTCAACCAGGATGCGGCTTATGCATTTGCAACGCGCTTCTATCTCTACTACGGCAAGTATGACAAGGCCATCGAATGTGCAAACCGCGTACTTGGCGAGTCCCCGAAGACCGTCCTGAAGGACTGGCCTCACCTCGGCTCCCTGCCGACCGGTTCCAACGGCCCGCTGCTTCACGCGACCGCATATTGCGAGTCTTCCTCGCCGGCCAACCTTCTGCTGCAGGCTTGCTATTCGTCTCACGGCTATGTCTGGGCTAATTACTCGACCTACAACAGGTTCTCCCACGGTGCTTACCTGGCTTCGACCGAAGATATGCAGGCAACTTATCCTTGGGGTAACGGAGGTTTCTACGACGGAGCAAAGACTTATTCCGGAAGTCTGGACAAGGTCATCTTCTGGCGCGTTCCCCGTATCTTCCAGTACACCGACCCTGTTGCCGGCACCGGTTACGTGCGTACGATCGCCGTTTCGCTCAGCACTGACGAGACGCTGCTCAACCGCGCAGAGGCCAACATCCTGCTCGGCAATTACGACGCTGCCTGCGATGATATGAATATCTGGCTGCACAATATCACCAACAAGACTTACGTGCTGACTCCGGATAATATCAAGGCCTTCTACAACAGTGTCGATTATCACGTGTGGAACAAGGGTACTGTCAAGAAGCACCTCCATCCTGTGTTCAAGACCATCGAAGAAGGCAGCACCGAGGAGTGTATGCTCCAGTGCCTGCTCAACTGCAAGCGCCTCGAGACTATCGGTTTCGGCGGCCGCTGGCAGGATATCCGCCGCTATGGCATCAGCGTCGACCGTCGCCAGATGAACCTTACTGCGGCAGGTTACGTGCCGGTAAGCGTTACTGACGTTATCGGTTCACGCGATCCCCGTCTGGCCCTGCAGATTCCTTACAAGGTCATCCAGGGCGGATTTACACCCAACCCCCGCTAAAAAATGACAGCTATGAAAAAATACATCTTTTTAGCACTGTCAATCATCGCGTTGCTTCCGCTGGGCACAGCCTGCAGCGAAGCTCCTCTGGATCCCCAGAGCATCATCACCGTGGATTCACGGCCGAAGAATGCTTTCGACCTCTGGCTTGACGCGAACTATGTCTATCCGTATAACATCGAATTCAAGTACCGTTACGAGAACAACGAGACGGACCTGAACTATTATTCGGTACCTGCTTCCTACGAGAACTCCATCGTTATGGCTCACCTGGTCAAGTACCTCTGCATCGATTCGTATGACGAGGCTGCCGGCGTGACCTTTACGAGGACTTATTTCCCGAAGGAATTCTTCCTTATGGGCGAGTGGGAATACAGGAACAACGGCGTCTATACGCTCGGTACGGCCGAGGGCGGCAAGAAGATCATCCTGATGGGCATCAATTACCTGCCCCAATATATGACCACTGCCGAAAACCTCAACTACTACTATCTGAAGACGATTCACCACGAGTTTACCCACATCCTCAACCAGACCAAGGACTTCCCCGTGAGCTTCTCACAGATTTCCGGCGGTTCGTCCGACGGTTATCTGGCTGACAGCTGGAATGCGAGCGAATACGCGAGCGATTATCTGCAGCGCGGTTTCATCACCCGCTATGCGCAGCATTCGGACCGTGAGGACTTCGCAGAGTGTATGTCAGTCTATGTCACCCATACCGCAGACTGGTGGGCTGCTACCGTCGAGTCAGCAACTACTGAAGAAAAGGACGGCGCAGCGAAGCTGCTGGCCAAGATCAGCGTTGTCAAGGCCTATATGAGCGATACGTTCGGCATCGACCTTGACAATCTCCGCGAAATCATTCTCCGCCGCGAATGCGAAGTCATTTCCGGCCAGGTCGATTTGCATTCAGTTGAAATCAAATAAGGAGGCGCAGATATGAAAACAAGATTTATCTCTTTGCTGATGATTGCCGCACTGGCCATCACTTCCGTATCCTGCGTCAAGGATGCAGATCCCGTGTTTGACAAGAAGCCTTCCGTACGTATGCAGGAGGCTCTCAAGCAGGCACAGGACATTCTCCGCACGGCGCCTCACGGCTGGCGTATGGATGATTTTATGAATGAAAGCAATACCACGGCTATCAAGGGCGGTTACACCATCGCTATGAAGTTCACCGAGGACAAGGTGACTGCCTGGGGTGAAATGATGGATGACGTAAGTACCAATTATACTTCGCTCTACTCTATGACCACAGATGACGGTCCGGTGCTTTCTTTCGATGACAACAACTACATCCTGCACTATTACAGCACTCCTTCCGGCACAGCCAGGAACCCGTACGGCCAGACCGGTCACTACCAGGCTCTCGGCGGTGATTTCGAGTTCCTCATCCTCGAGGCTTCGGCTGACTGCGTGAAGCTCAAGGGCAAGCGCGGCGGACAGAAGATCAACCTCTACCCGCTCGACAAGGAACCCGAGGAATTCCTCGCCAATGTCGTCAAGGTGCGCGAAGAGATGCTCGTCACTCACTTTGAGAATGCAACCCTCAACCTGAGTATGAATCTCGACCGCGACAACCGCCACATCCTGATCAACTACTTCCAACCCGCATTCAGTGAATGGGATGCAGTCGAAGAGAACATCCTTGAGATTCCGTATGTCTATACGGAGAACGGCATTCAGCTGAAGAAGTCTCTCAAATCAGCGCTAAAGGGCGTTACGGCCGAAGGCCGCGAGGCTTTCATCAAGATGCTTGAGGAACACGATACGCAGGAAATGACCTGGAACGGCACCGCACGTAATCTTTCGTTCGCCGGCATCGTCGTAGACGGTATCCTGCCCGAGGGCTGGCTTTCGTACAATGACTATATCGGCGAGTATGTCGTAAGTTACAACAACGGTACGACCATCGATATCAAGTTGGAGAAGGGCGAGAATATGAAGTCATACATTCTTTCCGGCTTTAACAAGAACTACACGCTGAAGGTCAACTACGACCTCGCATCCGGTGCCCTGGTCCTCAACGGTCAGACCATCGGTCAGTCCGGTGAGTATACCTACTGGTTCGCACCGTGGTCGCTCGTCGGCGGCGGCAGCCTCTGGTACTCCACTTCTTACGGTATGAAGTCCGTTCTCGACCAGGCATCCTGGGATGCAGATCCGGCTCATTTCCAGATCAACTGGGTATCCGGCACTTCTGCAGCCGGCAAGCCGATCGATTCGTTCATCCTCTATCAGAGACACAGCAGCGGCAGCGGTAACAGCGCAATCCAGGATTCTTCCTGGTATTTCCCGACCACCAACTACCGTTTGGCTTATCTCTCATCGTTTAAAAAGAAATAGTTTGCACTATGAAGAAATATCCTTTTATCGCGCTTTTCGTTCTGGCGGCACTTAGCTGTGCCTGCCAGAAGAATGAGCCCGTTTGGGTGCAGCCTACTCAGACTATGTTCATCGAGCAGGCAAATCTGGTTTTCACTCCCCAGGCAGGTTCTTCGAGTTTCCAGGTGAAGGCGGAAAAGTCCTTTACGGCGCAGACTGACCGCGACTGGTGCACCGCCACCGTCAATAACAAGGAGGTTACGGTCAACGTGACTGACAACGGCAGCAACGAGACGCGTTATGCACGTGTCACGCTGGTTTGCGGAGATGAGAAACTTGGCATCACAGTCCATCAGACCGGTTTGATTCTCAAGGGATTCTCCGTGACCGACCAGGTCGTCAGCTCAAAGCAGCATATTCTTAAATATGAGTATTCTGCAAACGGCACCTTGACCGTCTCGAGCAAAGAGTCCTGGATCACCGTAGAGGAGACTGAAGATCTCGTTACCATCACGGTCGCCGAGAACAGCGGCAGTATGCGTACCGGTACGGTCGAATACGTATTCGGCGATCGCAACGGCAGTTTCTCGATCATCCAGAACCCTTCGTTCCGCGTTCTTACTGACTGGGAGCCTGCTTATGCCGGCAAGACCCGCGGCCACGACTATACCTGCGACAATTTCAGCGTTAGCGTTGCAGCCGCTTCCATCGGCCAGCCTTACGCCATCACGCTCGTCTCGGAGAGCGATTTCATCGCATCCGGCCAGACAATGTCGGAATATGTTGCCGACGTCGTTTGGAAGAAGGCTCTTGCCGAACTTGAGGCTATCATCGCCGAATCCGAGGGCACGCTGAAACTTAGCGACCTGCTCTTCACGGATTCCGCATCGGCTGAATTCAAGTCTTCGCAATATCCTGCCGGCAAATGGTATGTCGTCGCAGTCGGTATCGATCCTGACGCTATCCCGACCGGTTACTATTCCGCAGCCTATGTCGAGACAACGGCACGTACCTATGCTTCGTGGATCGGAACCTGGAAGGCAACCGACGCACAGGGCACTGTCTCTACGCTGAACATTTCCCAGAAGGAATCCGGCGTGTCCTACACGATTACCGGATTCAAAGGTTATGAATTCCCCGTTACGGCTAATTACAACTCCGCAGACGGCACGTTCACCGTCATCGGTTCCTCGACCGTCAACCTGCTTTCTTCGGATTATACCGAAGGTCAGTACGTGTTCAAGACTCTGTACCTGCTGGGCCTCTTCACAAACGGTTCAAGCTCGTATTACCGTACCGGCGCTTCGTCCGATGTCGCTCTCGGTTCGCGTATCGACGACAACAAGGCGCAGATCACAGGTTACTGGACAACCGCATCGAGCGGTGACTGGTGCCCGTACAACCAGCTGGTATTCCGCGGTTCCGCAAGCAAGAGCGGCGCTGCGGCAGCCAACACGGTCCTGACGCGTAATTACCTGCCTATCGTCCTGACCAAGTAAAGGTCTCGACCTTATATTCGCATTCCGCGGAATCTTCCGGTCATCCGGGCGGTTCCGCGGAATTGCTTTTGGATAGGGCAAGAATTATTTGTATTTTTGAAGATTAAAAACAGAATCCGATGAAAAAGTTACTGTTCTTGATATCTGCCGCACTTATGGGATTGTTTCTGCAGGCCAAGGCACAGGACAATCATCTCGTTGCGGTACAGGAAGATGATGACAGCAATATGCCCGACCGAAGCGTCGTGTTCGCACAGTACGAAGAGCAGGCCCTCGGAATGGACGTTTATATGCCCGATGATGAACTTGCCGAGCATCCGTGTATGATTTTCACCTATGGCGGCGGATTCAAGGCTAACACTCAGCGCCATCCAGGAACGCGCCAGTTCTGCCGCCGTATGGCTGACGAACAGGGCATCGTGGTGCTGGCCATTGATTACAGGCTCGGCCTGAAGGACAACCACGCCACCGGCAAGCTGTCGATGGCAAAGCCTCTCAAGCAGGCCATAGATATGGGCACGGAGGATCTTTTCAAGGCGCTGAAGTGCGTCCTGGACAACGCTTCCTCGATGCGTGTCAATCCCAAACAGATTTTCCTCTGCGGCACCAGCGCGGGCGCGATGATTTCGCTGCAGGCCGATTTTGAGCTTTGCAACCGCACCAACGTGACGGTCCTCATTCCGGATGATTTCCGCTTCGCGGGCGTCATCTCATTTTCAGGAGCACTGTTCTCGACGAGCGGCAAGCCCTCTTACATCATCCACTCCCCCGCCCCGACGTTCCTGCTGCACGGCGATGCCGACAAACTTGTGCCTTACGACAAGATTGCCATCCTGAAGTACTGGATGGCCGGCTCGAACGCGCTTGCGGACGTATTCGAGGACAACGGATACGTTTACCGCATCAACCGCTACAAGGGCCTTGGCCACAGCGTAGCGATGCGCCTCAACAAAGATTATGACGCGGTGGTCCGCTTCATCCGCGAGGCCATCCTCGGCGGCGAGAAAATATGCTACGACGAGACCATCAAGATTCTTGACATTCCCGTCGAGACGGCAAAATTTGACCGGAT
>CAMZIP010000055.1 GCA_947307265.1 uncultured Bacteroidales bacterium
AGAGCACCTGACTGTTAATCAGGGGGTCGTAGGTTCAAGTCCTACTTGAGGAGCGAAAAGCCTGACTCATCGGAGTCGGGCTTTTTTTATTATCTTTGCCTTGCCGGAGCGGGGCGCCTGCAGCAAGGATGTAATTCCGCCGACGGCAGGATTCAGATGAAAAGGCTTGTTATTCTCTTCGTATTTATGCTGACAGCAGTCTCGGCTATGGGCCAGACGGCGCGCGAGATCATCGACCGGATGGATGCCGTGATGGCTTCGCACGATGCGCTCAAGGAGGGTTTCATTATGACGATGGACCTCAAGATGCCAATCGTTGGGACTGTCTCGACCAGGACAAAGACATTGGGCGAGAAGTACCGTATGGAGATGAAGGTCGCCGGCAAGGATGCCATTTCATATATCGCAGGCACTACGCGCTGGACATATATCCCCGAGGACAATACCGTCGAGATAGAGGCTTTCGACAAGGGCAAGGCCGCTTCTGCGGATGAGCAGCAGGGCGATATGGCGCTTTTCAAGTCCGCTACCGAGGGCTATGACCTTTCTATTAAGAAGGAGACTGCAGATTCCTGGTACATTCACTGCAAGAAGTCAAAGTCCAACAAGGACAAGGATGCCCCCAAGGATATCGACATAGCCGTCTCGAAGGCGGATTTTTTTCCTTTAAGTCTTACCGCCAAGGCATCGATGGTGACCTTCACGATGCGTGAGATCGGATTCGGCGTGAGCGAAGAGGAGGTGACCTTCGACATCGGCAAGTATCCCGGCGTCAAGGTCGTCGACAAGCGCAAATAAGACAGTCTTTATTAAGCGTCTGCGAACACCCGGCCGTCATCCAGGGTGATGCGCAGTTTGGTGTACTGGCTGTGGAAGTCATTCTGCAGCCGGTTCAAGTATCTTGCGCTCTCCCATTTGCACATCGGCAGATCGTGCAGCAGGTAATTGCCGCAGGCCTCGGGGCGTGTTGCCGGTACTTCGTCCTGCTCCAGAATCCAACGGAGGCATTCGATTGTCAGCCGGCGCATATCTTCGACCGTGTAACCGCTCCGCATAATGATGTACATACCCGTAAGGCAGCCCATCGGCCCGACATATACCACGTCGGCGCTGGCTTCGCTGTTGCGGAACCAGGTGGCCATCAGGTGCTCAAGGCTGTGCATTGCCGCCGGCGCGACTGCAGGCTCGTTATTGGGCTCTGTTATACGAAGATCGAAGGTCGTGAAACCGTCGTCTTCACGCGAAACATAGATGCCCGGTTTGAGGTGAGTATGGTCAATTGTGAAACTCTGAATGACTTCCATTGTGGCTGATTGGTAATGATCTTGCCTGCAAATCTACAAAAAATGCGATTTTTTAGCTAACTTGCGGCCCGATATGAAAAGAGTATTACTTTTAGCTTTATCTGTGCTGGCTGTTTGCTCCTGCGCCGGCAACAAAAACAACACCCCGAATATTGAACTTCACAGCGAGGCCGATCTTGCCGGTCTCCGTGTGGCGGCTCCGGCCGGTACCAGCTACGAGTTGGGTTTGTCTTCCCGCAATGATATCGTTCTTCAGACATTCAACTCGGAAAGCGACGTGCTTCAGGCGCTGATCAACGGCAAGGTCGATGTGATTGTCAATGATGAGGTGGTTTATAATTCCGTAATACGTAAGGACAACGGTATCAAGATCGCCATGTTGGGCGAAGAGACCTTCCCGACGGGTTTTATGTTCCGCAAGGAAGACCGGTATCTGGCTCAGGCTATGGATGCAGTTCAGCAGCGTATGGTGGTGGACGGCTCGATGCAGAGTCTCAAGGAGTTCTGGCTTACTGACGTGTATGCGGAGGTGGGCACGTATGTGCATATTCCGGACGAATCTACAGGCAAGCCCCTGAGGGTTGCCACCTGCTCTATGAGCGCGCCTCTCGCCTTTCAGGTGAACGGGGATTGGTACGGACTTGAGATTGATATCCTGCGCCAGCTTGGCAATGCGCTCAACCGTCCTTTGGAGATCAAGGCTTACGAGCCCGCTTCGGGTATCCTTGCCGTCAAGACCGGACAGGCCGACGTGCTCTGCGGATGCATTTTCATAACGCCCGAGCGCAAGCAGGAGTTTATATTTTCAGAGCCGTATCATTATTATCGTCCCGCATATTTTGTCGTGGACAATGAGGCTACAATCGATCACGACGGCAGCCTCCTGGCCTGGATGAAAAACAGCATTCGCCGCAATCTCATAGCCGAAGGACGCTGGAAGTACATTACCAACGGTCTGCTCAAGACCATCAAGATAACGCTCCTCTCGATTCTCTTCGGCTCCCTGATGGGCGCGGTCATCTACAATATGTCCCGCAGCCGCCGCAAGTGGATGCGCTCATTTGCCCATATTTACAACAGCTTCATAGACGGCATTCCGGACCTCGTGCTGCTGCTCATAATGTTCTATGTGGTATTTGCGAGTACTGGTATTTCATCCGACGCGGTTGCCATCATTTCATTTGCGATGTTTTTCGCGGCCAGCGCCTGCGGCATATACCGCTCTTCTCTGGATGCGGTCCCGCCCGGGCAGATGCAGGCCGGTCTGGCGCTCGGTTTCACTCGTACGCAGTCTTTTATGCATATAGTGCTGCCGCAGGCGCTCAGGCACGGTCTTCCGCTCTTTAAGGCGCAGTGCATCACGCTTCTCAAAGGCACGGCAATCGTAGGTTATATTGCCATTCAGGATCTTACCCGTGCGGGAGATATGATCCGCAGCCGCACCTTCGACGCGCTCATTCCGCTGCTCGTCGTTACCGTGCTCTACTTCCTGCTGGCTTGGCTTCTTGGCCTGCTTTTGAATCTGGCATCTTCTAAAATTAAAGTCCTATGATCACGATATCCCATCTTACCAAGTCATTTACCGATCCTGACGGCAGTGTCCTCCAGGTGCTGAAGGATGTCAACTGTGAGATCAGTCCCGGCGAGGTAATCAGTATCATCGGCCCGTCCGGTTCAGGCAAGAGTACATTCCTCAAGGCTCTCAACCTGCTCGATCCGCCTACAAGCGGCAGCATCGTGTTTGACGGAGAGGATATCCTTGCCAAAGGGTATCCGGTGCACAAGATGCGCCAGAGGGTGGGTATGGTGTTCCAGGATTTCAATCTTTTCGGGCATATGACGGTGCTCGAGAACGTCATTTTCGCACCCTGCAAGATCAAGAAGAAGGACATTGCACAGGCCCGTGAGGACGGACTTGCACTGCTCCGCAAGGTTGGATTGCTCGAAAAGGCGGATGTATATCCGGATAGCCTTTCCGGTGGCCAGAAGCAGCGTGTGGCAATCGCCCGCTGCCTTGCGATGGAGCCGGAGGTCATTCTGTTCGACGAGCCGACTTCCGCGCTCGATCCGACGATGGTGGGTGAGGTGCTCAGCGTCATCCGCCACCTTGCCAAGGAGGGAATGACGATGCTTATCGTTACGCACGAGATGAAGTTTGCGCGCGACGTGAGCACCCGCATCTTCTATATGCAGGATGGCGTTATCTACGAGGACGGTACTCCCGAACAGATATTCGAGACGCCGCGCCGCAGCGCCACCAAGGCATTTGTCCAGCGCATCCGCAAGGAGGTCTTCGAGGTCGGCAGCCGCGATTATGACTTCCTCGATATGGAGAGTCATATCCGTCAGTTCTGCATCAAGTATAATATCGCCGACAAATGCGACAATGCCCTGCATATCTGCAGGTTGATGATGCGCAATGTAATGAAGCCGTATTTCCCTATGACCATTAGAATCACGCACAGTGAACTTTCGGAGGTTACGGCGCTTGATTTTATGGTCGAGAATCTCGATAAGTCGCCTCTGGAGGGGGCTGACCCGGCCTGCGTCGAAGAGGTCCGTGCCCTGTGCCGCAAGATCATCGAGGAGCCAACTTCCCGCGGTTTCCGTGTGAAGCTGTTGATTTAATTTCGCTTACGCAATGAGACGGCATTGGGTTGATAACCTGCGCTGGGTAACGGTGCTGCTGGTGCTGCTGTATCACGTCGTCTATTTCTTTAATAATAAAGGTGTTTTCGGAGGGATCGGCGGGTTCGGCGAGTATCCGCAGTGTCCGCAGTACCAGGATGTGGTGATGTATATCCTCTATCCCTGGTTTATGTCCCTGCTCTTTATCCTGGCGGGTATCAGCGCCCGTTATGCGCTTCAGCGTCAGGAGGCCGGGAAGTGGTTTGCCGCTCGCACGCGCAAATTGCTCGTTCCAGGCACGATAGGCCTTTTCGTTTTCCACTGGATGGTGGGCTATTTCAATACCGTAGTGGCTCAGCGGCAGGGCGTTTTTGAAGGCGTTCCCGCCGTCGGACGGTATTTCATAATGGCTTTCAGCGGTATCGGGCCGCTCTGGTTCGTCCAGACGCTGTGGCTGCTTTGCCTGGTGCTGCTTCTGGTGCGCGCGCTTGACCGCGGCGACCGTTTCTGGCGCTTCTGCGGCAAGGCCAACCTCCCGGTCATTATCCTGATGGGCGTGCTGTTCTGGGCCGGTACCCTGACGCTGATCGCCAATCCGCGTCCTGAGTCCGCAGACGGTCTGCTCAATCTTTATAAGCCGCTGTTCTATCTGATTCCTTTCCTGATGGGGTATTTCGTCTTCTCGCACGAGGAGGTGCAGGGGCTGCTCGCCCGCAGATGGATCGTGCTTCTTGTCTGTGCAGCGGCGCTGGGCATTGCGCTGGTTGTCACGACTTTCGGTCAGGACAATACATCACCGCAGTATCTTTCAAGTCCGCTCAACTGCGTTTATGGCTGGATGGCCTGCCTTGCGCTGATGGGCTGGTTTGCGGCGCGCTTTGACCGTACCGGCGCATTTGCCGGGTATATGACACGCAGCAGCTTCGGCATCTACGTGGTCCATTATCTGGTCATCGCCAGCTTCGGTTATATGATGAAGATGTACACTACGCTGCAGCCCATTGCGATGTACGCCATCCTCACCGTGGCCGTCTTCACCCTCTCGCCCCTCATCTACGAGCTCCTGCACCGCATCCCGTTCATAAGATGGTGCGTGTTCGGGGAGAAGGGGAAGAAGTAAGTACTGTCTTTATTCCTTGCCGGCGGCGTAGGCCGCCTTGCGTTTCATGATGTCCTCGGGGGCGTTTTGCAGCGTTTGATAGATGTGTTCGATGTAGATGTCCTGAATCTGGGGAATCTCACCCAGGCCTTCGAGGCGGAGGTCCACCTGCAGGCCTTCGGCTTCGAGGGATTCTTTCCAGTCGATGGCGATATCGTTAGATGCGTGGTCGCCGGCCACGAATAGCAGCGGCACGAGTGTTACTTTGCGCGCTTTGGCCTCTTTGAGCTTTGCGAGCATCGTATCGAAGGTCGGATATCCTTCGAGGGTGGCAACGTGGAAGAGCGTATGTCCGGCCGAGGAGAGCATATAGTCAATCTGGCTGTAGGTGGCCGTAGCGGGCGTATGTGTCCCGTGGCCTACGAGCACGACGTGCGCTTTCTTCCGGGCGTCGGCGGCATCGGCGTGGCGCGCAGAGAGGATCTCCACCACCTTTTGGCAGTCCGTTACGTCATAGAGCAGCGGCGTTCCGACCCGGATTTCTTCGAAGAATCCTTCCACGGAGGCCACGTCCCTTCGCAGGGATTCCATCTCCGCACCCTCGAGTAGCGTGGTGCTCTGCACGATAACGCGCTTGAAGCCGTCTGCGCGAAGACGGAGCAGGGCGTCGAGCGGCGTCTGCTTTTGGATGCCGCGCCCCTTCAGCTTGCGGATTATGATGCGGGAAGTGTAGGCTTCGCGAAATTCAAGATCCGGGAAGCACTCGCGGGCCTTGGCGTTGATGGCGTCGATGGTTCTTTCGCGAGTTTCATCATACGTGGTGCCGAAGTGCACCATCAGTAAGGCGGTCTTTTCCTGCGCATTTGCGCAGATAGCCGACAGCAGCAGGCAAATGGTAAGGAAAGAGGTTTTCATAGGACACAAAGATAGTGAATTTTGAAGTCGCATTGTGCGACATCAAGTTGGGTCGAGGTTGTGGATTTAATCCAATTTGCTGGAATCTCAAAATGTTTGCTTGTTCTTCCCCGGGTTTGCGACCTTCCTGACCGGGTGGAGGGATTAGCCCGCACTTCGTGCGGACTTTTCCCTCGGTCACCGAGAGCAATCAGTTTTAGGTGCGTGGCTTCGCCCCTATTTTCCCCCTCACTCACCGCGGGATTTCGTCGGGCTTCGCCCTCCGACATCCATTGGGGCGCCGGTGAAGAGGACTGCGCGGGTGGTTCGGGAAGGGAAGTAAAACAAAACGGGATTCCTGAAGGCAGGAACCCCGTTCTTTTTGTATTCGTCCTATAATTAGAACTTCCAGGTCTTGAGGATAACTTTCTCTGCGTCGGGTTCGCCAAGTTTCGTGCTGGGCGCGAAGTAGAGGATAATGTTGCCGCTGATACCATTGTTAACTCTGGAGTCAACGACCTGCTGTGCAGCGTTGAGGGCACTCTTGTCGTTGGTCTTGCTGCGGACGGAAACCAGGCCGACAGCGTTCTTGACAGCAACGTGCATCTGGTCTGCCAGTGCGTAAAGTTCCGTAGAGGCTTCACCGGAAACCGAGCAGCCATAAGAACCGTTCTGGTCGGCTTTCTGGCAAGAAGCAGCCGTGAATACGAGGGCGAATGCAGCAACAAGCGCAAACAGTAAAACTTTGATTTTCATAGTAAAAGTATTTAATGATTGAATTATAATATCTGGTATGTTAGTTAATTTATTTGTCGAATTTCCTCAGAAGTCTGTTCATCTGTCCGCCCACGTCGCCGCGGTCGAGAGGGTAATCCGCATTGGAGAGAATGCTGTTGAAATATACGACTCGGCCTGTTTCAGCATCGATGACAGCTGTATATAGAGCGTTGGCGGCCTGTTCGTGTGCGTGGTAGGTTTTCGTCAATTCAAATACCTTGCTGACGACGGCATCCACAAATTCCGCCAGCTTTTCCTGATTGTATGTCTCAATGCTCTCGATATAGCCGTTGGCGTGCACCACGATGCCGTAGCGATGTCCGGTGGATTTGATGAGGGCTGTGAGGGCTTTTGGAACCCGCAGGCGCGGAATATCGGACGATTCAAGGTCCACGAAACTGTCAATCCATTTGCCGATGGCTGAGCCGTCACCATTATAATCCACGGGAACAGGATCTGTAAATGGATAGCGGCGGGATGTTATCAGGTCGGTAAGAAGTTGTTCTGATGCCCTGCTCAGGGAAGGATCGATGAATCCGTGTCCCGGTGCATCGTAATAGGCGATTAAGGATTTAGGCTGAATCAGTGCCAGTTCGTCAATCTTGGATACGTTGACGTTGCCTGTCGAATAAGATGCCCCGCAGGATGCCGTGACGGTCGCTGTCAGTACGATTCCGATAATGGACAGCCAGAATGAAAAACGCTTCTTCATAGGTATGGATTACTTAACTATTTTTGAAAGATCGCGGCAGAATCGCTTCATTACGGTTGGGAAGCGGACTGTTTCGTCCAGGTCTTCTTCTCCTTTAAGGTTGGTCACCTTGACTTCCAGAAGCTTTTCTCCCGTTGCGGCATCGAGGACGCTGAAGGTTCCGTAGATGCTTATATAGCAGAAACCGAGGGGGCCTGAGCCCTGGGCCTTCTCAAATGTATCTACTTTGAGAATCATCTTGTATGGCGCTTCGCTTTCTTTGACCAGTTCCAGGCCTGGGGAGTAGATGGCGAAAGAATCGAAGAAGCATTCATTCATCATCTGGACGCGTTCTTCGTAGGTGTCTCCGCACCAGGTTTGGAAGTCTCCCTTGTTTTCCTTGGCAAAAATGCCGTTGTTTACGAACTGGGAATCAGAGAGGTCGATTGTCCAGGTGGCTGTTGCTTCTTCTTTCAGGATATCGAGGCTGCCCTTTGTGACTTTCAGCGGCTTAGCGGCAAAGAGTGAAATCGAGAACAGAAGGAGGGCCGAAGCGAGCAGTATTCTTTTCATCGTTCGTTGCTGAATTAAATTACTATTCTGTTTCTTTTACAAAACACGCCACCAGGCCGAAATGCCATACGCCGTAAAGCATAACCGCTACGGAGAGGAAAGCTGCCACGGCAGTGATGCTTACATCGATGATTTCAGATTTTTTCTTGAATCTTATTCCCATAGTTATAGGGGGTTATGTAAAATAAGACCGACAGATGGTATTTCTGGACGGAAATATAGATACAAAGATAGTAAAATGGGAGGGAGATGGCAAGGGGAGAGGGGGGATTAAAATGGATGGTTCGGGATTTCGTCGGGCTTCGCCAAATGAACAAAGAGGATAAGCGGCGAGCT
>CAMZIP010000056.1 GCA_947307265.1 uncultured Bacteroidales bacterium
CTGGCTTGAGGCTGCAAAGCCCTACGCAAGTTACGACCCGGCGGCATTCCGCAGCAGACTGCGCCATTTCGTCCTCTTCCGCACTCTGCAGGTGCTCGGTGCGTATGGATTCCGCGGACGCTGGGAACGAAAACCGCATTTCCTGCAAAGCATACCGCACGCTATAGACAACCTCCGCGAACTGCTTAAGACGCCGTTCGAAGAATATCCATATCTCTGCGAAGTGTTGCGTCAACTGACCGAACTGCCCGAATATAACTGTCCGGCAGCCGCTCCGAAGGCCGCAGAAAGCCCCGCGCTCGAAGTCGAAGTGACGAGTTTCTCATTCCGCAAGGGCGCACCGCAGGACGAGAGCGGCAATGGCGGAGGATATGTGTTCGACTGCCGTGGAATGGATAATCCCGGCCGCTACGAGCCTTATAAGAAACTTACCGGACTGGATGCAGAGGTCATCTCATTCCTCGAGAGCAGGGGAGAGATACAGCCGTTCCTGGCACGCGCCACCGAATTGGCCGCAAGCCACGTCCGCAACTATATCAGCCGCGGATTCACGCACCTGATGCTGAGTTTCGGATGCACTGGAGGACAGCATCGCAGCGTGTATTCGGCACAGCATCTGGCAGAGGAACTGCACCGTCAATTCCCCGATATTATAATCCGTCTCCGCCACCGCGAACTCGGCATTGAAAAGATACTATGAAAGCGTTTATCCCATCCGCAGGACTCGGCACGAGGCTCCGCCCGCTGACAGACACGATGCCCAAGGCACTCGTCAAGGTGGATGGCGTGCCTATGCTCGAGAGCGTCATCAAGCGCCTCCAGGCGGCGGGATACGACGATTTCGTAATCAACGTGCATCACTTCGCGGACCAGATAGTGGACTTTATGGCGGCAAATAACGGTTTCGGCAGCCGCTACGGTATCTCCGACGAGCGGGACCTGCTGCGCGAGACCGGCGGCGGCATACGTCACGCTGCGCCGTTGCTCAAAGATGCGCCCGAAGGCCGGTTCCTCGTCCACAACGTGGATATTTACAGCGATATAGATGTCCGTGCGTTCGATGCGCAGTTCGGGAAATACGGTGAAGGGACAGACGCGCTTCCGCATATCGCAGACCTGCTGGTCAGCGACCGCAAGACCTCGCGTTACCTGCTGTTCGACAGCAATATGCAACTTGCCGGCTGGACCAATGTCAGCACCGGCGAGGTCCGCAGTCCGCATAAAGACTTCGACCCGTCGAAGTGCCGGATGGCCGCATTCTCAGGCATATACAATCTTTCCACGGACATACTGCCGCTGATGCAGGACTGGCCGGAATGTTTCTCCATAGTCGATTTCCTGCTGGCAATGTGCGCCCGATACGGCATCAGGGGCATCCTGGCCGAGGGAGCGACAGTAACAGACCTCGGAAAAAAGGCACAATAGTTGATAGCCAATCCTCCGCAAATGAAGCATTTAAGAATATACATCACAGCGATATCAATCATCCTCTTCTGCTGCACGGCAGGAGCACACCGCCCGTACAGGCCGTGGATCTATCCGTCGCCACAGGATACCACCAAGACTCAACAGTCCGTCCTGACGCTCGGCACGGCAGGTGAAGTCACGACGGACGGGACCGATGATACGGGCGATACCCTTCAGGATACCCCTCTCGACAGCCTTACACTGAAGATGATTGCCGACTCGCTGGCACTCGATTCGCTGCGGACGTATTACCGTTCACTTGGCGCGTGGGACCTGGATTCGGCGACGCTGTGGAGCCTGGACTCCGTATGCCAGGCATTCTACGATTCGCTGAGGGTCACCCTGCCTGACTCGAGCGATATCCGCAAGGCGAAACGCCGCATCCAGAAGGAATTCCGCGACAGCGTGAGGCTCCATACTCCGCGCGTGCTGGAGACATTCGTCTTCGACGATTCGCTCTACTATCACAGGACGCTCAAATGGACTGCGGAGCACCGATTCAACGAAGTTACGCTGCAAAGCATAGATACGCTGTACAACGAGCATTTCAACGATTATGCGTTCCTGCGCAAGGACGTGGATGCGACTTACCTCGGCACGATCGGTTCCGCGACGCAGATGACCAATTTCTTCAAGCGGGACGTGTATAACATATTCCCGCAGATGGCTCCGTACCTGTCGTATTCGTTTACTCCGGAAACGCTGCCGCAGTACAATTCCAAGAATCCTTATACCGAACTTGCATACTGGGGCACGCTGTTCGCCCTGAAGGCGCGCGAGGAGTTGGAGGTGCACGTGCTCGTGACGCAGAATCTTACGCCTTCCACCAATTTTACGCTGGGATATGACCGAATCGGCAGCAACGGTATGCTGCAGAATGAGGCTACGGACAACCGTACTTTCTTCGCTTCGGTCAATCATATCGGCAAGAAATATCTGGCGCACGCCGGTTTCATCAACCATCTGGTCTCCCGCACGGAGAACGGCGGTATTCCCGACCCGCACTGGATTCGCGATACCATCGTGGATCCGAAGGAAATCACGGTCAATCTCTCCAAGGCAAGCAACAACCTGGCCCGCAGGACATTCTTCCTGACGCAGAGTTATACGATTCCGATGAATTTCCTGCGCCGGAATGCCGATTCGCTTGCGGCAGGGCAGGGAACCAACGCTTTCATCGGGCACAGTATCGAATATACCACCGCATACAAGTCGTACGAGGACCAGATTTCGATGGGCGACAAAGCCGGACGCGAATTCTACCATAACGATTTCTTTATCAACAGTTCGCGTTCGACGGACAGCGTGGCGGTCAAGATGCTCGACAACCGCGTGTTCATCAAGCTGCAGCCGTTTGCCCCGGATGCCATCCTTTCGCGCATCAACGGCGGCGTGGGCTACCAGATGCTCTCGTATTTCGCGTTCGACCGGAGTTTCTACCTGTCCGGCATCAAGCCGTTCAAGCAGAGCAATGCCTATGCTTACGCCGGGGTTTCGGGTATGTTCCGCAAGTATTTCCAGTGGGATGCGGACGGCCAGTGGACTTTCGCCGGCACGAATGCGGGGGATTTCGATATGGGGGCCCGCGTGCGCTTCTCGCTGTATCCCTGGCGCGACGGCATTCACATTTCCGCGAATATCCGCAGCAGTCTGACCGAGCCCAATTTCTTCTATAAGCAGTTGCATTTCAATCACCACGACTGGGTAAATGATTTCACGAAGACCTCGTATTCACGCATCCAGGCTTCGCTGGAAATTCCGGCCATCAACTTCAAGGCTTCGGCCGGTTATGGTCTGATTGCAGGTGGTATCGGGCTCGATGCCAATTCGGCCCTGATTCAGAAAGAGGGCGTGACCAGCGTCATTTCCGCCGAGGTGGAGGAGAATATCCGGATCTGGAAACTGCATTTCGACAACCGCGTGCTGTATCAGTATTCATCGGACCAGGAGTTCATTCCGCTGCCGATGCTGTCGCTCAACCTGCGCTATTACGTGCAGTTCCCGCTGGTCAAGAATGCGCTTGACGTGCAGATCGGCGCGAATATGCTCTATCATACGAAGTATTACCTGCAAGGTTATATGCCTGACCTCGGAATGTTCTACAACCAGAGGAATGTCGAGTACGGCGGCGATCCGTATATCGATCTCTTCATTAACGGTCAGTGGAAGAAGGTCAGTGTCTTCGTCAAATATACCAATGCATTTGTTGACCGTCTGACGCACGATTATTTCTCGGCCAGCGGCTATATCAGGCCTACCAAAGCGTTCAAGATCGGTATATTCTGGCCTTTCTGATGAGTGTCGGCAAGGCCATACGGGTATTGCTGCTGATCCTGGCGGCTTTCGTGCTGGTCTATCTCCGGCCGTATGAGCCCGTCGTCAATACGAGCGAGGTCCGTACGGAGGAACCTCTGGATTGCGTGATAATGCTGGATAACGGGCTTTTCTCGCCGGAGGCCCGGCATATCGGATTCCATTATGAGTTGCTGCAGCATTTCTGCCGGGAGGCGGGGCATCACTATGTGATTACCTCGAGCGTCGCGAGCGATACCTGCTGGCAGAATCTGGTTCACGGCGTTACGGATATCCTGGTGCTCAGTCCTCAGGATACGATTCCGGAACAGTGGCGGGACAGTATGATGCTGAGCCTGCCTATCAAGGAGGATTACCGATGGGCAGTGCCGTGCGACCGCGCCGACCTGATGGGGCGCATTCACGTATTCCTCTATGGCCAGCGGGAGAGCGGCGATATGCAGCGCCTGCAGGGCAAATACTTCCGTTCGTACCGTATCGATTCGCATATCGAGAACAATACTATCGCCGGGGCTCTTTCGCCTTATGACGAATGGATTCGCGCTGAGGGTGAGGCTACTGGCATCGACTGGCGTCTGCTGTCGGCCATCATCTATCAGGAGTCGCGTTTCAATCCGGCTACTTCGTCGAGCCGCAATGCGGTGGGCCTGATGCAGGTGCTGACATCGACGGCAAATTATTACGGCGTGGATGATCCGTATGATCCGAAGATGAATATTCACGCCGGGAGCAGGCATTTCGCGCGCCTGGTGCGGTCTTTTTCGGCTGATTATCCGGAGGCCGTGGACAGTGCCAATGTCATCCGGCTGGCGCTTGCCGCTTACAATGCGGGTGAGACGCGCATCCGGGATTTCTGTCACGTAACGGATTCGCTCGGGCGCAATGGTCTTGACTGGGAAGAGGTGAAGGTCACGATCGAGGGGGATGAGTCGTTCAATGGCCGTCAGACGGAGGATTACGTCGATCTCGTCCTCCAGCGCTACGAACTTTACAAGCAGGTCATAGAGTAGGAGCCGGCTTCTCTCAGCCGGCCTTTCCGCGGCCGGCGTCTCGCGGCCGGCCTTCCCGCGGCCGGCGTCATCGGTGTTCAAAACAGGCCCTTTTTGCGCACCGATTGCAAAAAAATCAAATCCGTGATCAAAAACACGTCATTTTGATCACGGATTGATGTTCGGGCCGGGCCCGGGTAAAAGAGTAGGGGACTACTTGAGGCCGCGGTTGAGGAGGAGGCCGTCAACCTTCGGGTCGCGGCCGCGGAAATCACGGTACATCTGTGCGCCGGGACGGATGCCGCCCGGAACGAGGATGCATTCGCGGAAGCGGCGTGCCACCTCGGGATTGAAGATATCGCCCGTCTCGACGAATGCCTGGAAAGCATCGCAGTCGAGAACCTCAGCCCAGATATAGCTGTAATAGCCTGCGCTGTAACCGCCGCCCATCGAGTGGCTGAAATTGGTCACGCTGTAACGGGGCAGAATCTGTGTCGGAATGCCGCGCTCGGCGAGTTTCTCGGCCTGGAACTTCATCACATCCAGATCTTCCGGAACATTCTCAAGCACGTGCAGGTCCATATCCACATACGAAGCAGCGAGATACTCGACGGTAGCGAAACCCTGGCCATATTTGCCGGAGGCCTCGATGCGGTCGATAAGTTCCTGAGGGATGACCTCGCCGGTCTTGTAGTGGCGTGCATAGACCTTCAGCACCTCGGGCTCGAATGCCCAGTGCTCGTTGATCTGCGAAGGCAATTCGACGAAGTCACGCTCCACGCCGCCGCTGTAATGAACGTTGCGCAGGAAACTATGCATCGCGTGTCCGAACTCGTGGAACATAGTCGTCACGTTGTCGGTATTCTGGAGTGCGGGCTTATCCTCGGTCGGAGGAGTCATACTGCAAACATTGACCACGATAGGCTGCACGCGGCGCGGGCCCTCGTACTTCTGCGAACGGAAAGTGGTATTCCAGGCGCCGGCGCCCTTGCCGTCACGCGGATAATAATCGTTGTAGAAGATGGCGATGACATTGCCCTGAGCGTCAATCACGTCCCAGGAACGTGCCGTAGGTTCATATACGGGATAATCGGGCGTGCGCTCGATAAACGAGAGGCCGTGCAGGCGGTTGGCAACGTAGAAGATACCCTGCTGTACGTTGTTGATCTCAAGATATTCCGAGATCAGGTCCTCGTCGATATCGAACTTCGCCTTGCGGGCCTTGTCAAGATAGTACATATAGTCCCACGGCTTGGGGTCGCCCTTCACGCGGTCCTTCTTCATCATAGCCTTGATATCGGCCAGCTCCTCCTTGGCCTTGGCAACGGCCGGTTCCCAGATCTGGTCGAGCAGGCCATAGACGCTTGCGGCATCCGATGCCATACGGTCGGAGAGCTGAAGCTCAGCGAAATTCTTATATCCCAGAAGTTTCGACTTCTCCAGACGCAGCGTTACAATCTGGCGGGAAATATCCTTGTTGTCGTATTCGTCACCGTGGTTGCAGCGGTCATTGTACATCTGATATACGCGGCGGCGAAGATCGCGGTTGCGGCAATACTGCAGGACCGGGTTGCAGCTGCTGCGCTGCATATTGAACGCCCAGGCGCCCTTTTCGCCGATACGCTCTGCCAGTGCTGCTGCGCGGTCGATGTTGGCCTGCGGCAGGCCTTCCATCTCCTTGAGTGAACGGACAATGACATAACTGTTGTTGGTATCGTGCAGCAGATTCTGCTTAAACTGCAGCTGAAGGCGTGAAAGATCGAGGTTGATCTCTGCCAGACGCTGCTGCTGTGCATCGTCGAGCAGCGCACCGCCGTTGACGTATGAACGGTAGGTGCGTTCCGTGCGGCGAATCTGCTCCTCGTTGAGTCCGCTCTCGAGGCGGCGGTCATAGACATACTTGACCTTGGCGAAGAGTGCCTTGTTCATACTGATTTCGGAACTGTGCGCCGAAAGGAGCGGGGACATCTCACGCGCGAAAGCCTGAAGTTCCGGGGTGGAATTGGAACTGTTGAGCGTGCTCCAGATAGATGCCTTGTCGAGCAGTTCACCGCTTTGGTCGAGGGCTGCGATGACATTTTCGAAAGTAGGCTCGTCCTTGCAGTCGACGATGGCCTGTATCTCGGCCTTGTGCTGCTCCATTCCCTTGAGCATACCTTCGCGGTAATCTTCTACCGTCAGTTTCTCGAATGGGGGAATGTCATAAGGTGTTCCGTAGGTGTGCTGCAGAAGCGGGTTCTGTGCTAAAGCCGCGGTGCAGGCGAGGGTCAGCGCGGCACTGATCATAAAGTTCTTTTTCATAAAAAATGTACGGCCTCCAGTGAGTGGGGCCGTACAAATTTACAAAAAATATGATTCGTGCTACCGGTTACTGAACCGTAATCACCTGCACTAAAGTCTCCGTGATATCACCGATGGTCACGACTGCCTTGATGGTATGCTCTCCGGCCACGTCGAGCACGCGACTGGCCTGCTTGGTCTTATCGTCCAGCGTGACACTTGCTCCGTCAAATGTCCAGACGACCGCCATATCATCGGGCACCGTGCGGCTGTTGATGATGACGAAATCGAAATAATCTCCTACCTGATAGATGCCGTCGTCCTTGACCGGGATGAAGGGGACGTCATAGACGGGAATGTTGTTGTTGCAACCCCTATAAGTTGTCTTGGCAAATATCGGTTTGGAAGAATCGGCAGTCCCGCCCGCAGCCACGTAGGTGATGCGAATTTTTGCTCCGAGGGGCGGGCGATAAGTCGGGGCAAAACCCCTGTAATTGCCGGACCAACTTGACCAGCCATTGCTCGATGCGGGAGCAATTTTAGTGTTTATCTTCTGGCTGCTTGATATATACCTCACCGAATCCTTGTAGTCATAAACATACAAGCGTATATCGCCTGCAAAAGTATCTCTTGCCGAGTTAGCAATCCTCAATGAGACAGTATAATTACCATATGAATTACCGCCAGAAGGCGTGGTTGTATTATCTGTCTTCATACTAAAGCCCTGAATCCTGAGTATTTCTGGAGAAGTCGGCTCATAAGTGGGTTGTTCTACAGGATACGCGCCAATGATGGCAGTAATGGAAAGACGGTAATCACTACTTGATGGCGTAAAAGCCGAAACTGCATACCAGCCGTTGTTATCACCATACCATCCCCAGTTCATACGAAGCTGATCGTCTGTATTGTAACCGTCCGCCACAAACTCGTGGGCCCCACTGGAGTCGCCTCCCATAATAACCGGGCGGTAAGCAGCAATTTCCGATTGTAGCAGACGGATCCACTCACTCTCCGTATAGGCGGATCTGTAGGCTACGTACAGGTCGGGATTATAGCCCATATTCCTGACAAGGGCCATTGCCGCCTTCGTTTCGTGCGCGCCCGAACCACTTTGCCCCCATTGCATCTCGCTCATCAGGCCGCAGTGATATATCAATCTGGAGATAGCTTTTCTCTGAGCAGAAGTATAGTCGGCAAAAGGCGTAGAAATATCATAGTAATCCATCATAT
>CAMZIP010000057.1 GCA_947307265.1 uncultured Bacteroidales bacterium
CCTCTCATTCTTCGGCCACGCCGACTACAGCTACGCAGGCAAATACAACCTTGACCTGACCGTACGTAACGACGCATCTTCGCGCTTCGGTCCCAACGTGCGCAACGCCACCTTCTGGTCCGCCGGTTTCAAGTGGAACGCCCGCAACGAGAGATTCGTCCGCAATACCCCTTGGCTGAACGACCTGAGCGCAAAGGTCAGCTACGGTACCCAGGGTAACGCCGCCATCGGCGACTACCGTCACCTGGGACTTATCGGCACCACCGAATCTTATAACGGCGACGCCAACGCCTGGGTGCTTGCACAGCCCAGCAACCCCGATCTGACCTGGGAAAAGCAGGCCCTGCTCACCGTTGGATTCAACACCAGGATCTTCAACTTCCTGGACTTCGAACTTGAGTGGTATCACAGGAGCACGACGAGTATGCTCTACAGCGTACCCTTCCCCTACACCTCCGGATACAGCGAGCTTACTTCCAATATAGGAAACCTCACCAACTCCGGTGTTGACATCACCCTCGGCATCGACATTCTCAAGAACAAGGACTACTACCTGCGCCTGAGCAACGTATTCAACTACAACAAGCAGACCATAGGAAAGCTCTTCGACGCCGCCTGGGACGAAGATCTCGGACGTTACCGCTGGATTATGACCTCTTCCAATATAGGTTATGTCGAAGGCCAGCCCATCTCCTTCTACTCTGCCATCTATGCAGGCGTCGATCCCGCTGACGGAGCCCCTATGTGGTATCTCCCCGGCGAAGATCCCGATGTGACCACTATGAATCCTGACAAGGTCACCAAGAAGTATGATGAAGACGCCCTTATGCAGAACACCGGGTTCAAGCTCGAGGCCCCCATCAACGGCGGTTTCAGCCTTGAAGGCGGCTGGAAGATTCTCTCCTTCCGCGCAGACTTCTCCTACGTGCTGGGCAAGAAACTGCTCAACAACGACGCATACTTCTACCTCAATCCCAACGTGTTCGTCGCCCAGGGCGTGAACAACATCCGCGACGTGGCTGACTACTGGACTCCTCAGAACCCGAACGCCAAGTATCCCGACTGGACCCAAGGCTACACGATGCAGTTCGACACACACCTCATCGAGGATGCATCGTTTATGCGTCTGAAGAGCCTGCAGGTGGGAGTGTCGCTGCCCAACAAATGGCTTGAGGCCCAGAAACTGTTCGACTCCGTGCGGCTCACCTTCACCGGCCGCAACCTCCTCACCTTCACCAATTACGGCGGTGTTGACCCTGAAATCGACGAGAACCTCACAATGGGTATTCCCGGTACCACCAAACAGTACCTTGTCGGTCTTGAACTCAACTTCTAATCAGGAAAGAGATGAAAAAGAACATTTTAAAAATATTTGCGACGGGCCTTTCGATTGCTTTTGTTGCATCGTGCGACCTTAACCTGAGTCCCAACAACGCCATCGCGGTCGTTGAAGGTACCCCTCTGGTTCAGACCAAGACCAACCTCAGCGCCCTCGAGAATGGTATCCTGTCTGCATATCGTTCCATACAGAACGGAGACTTCGTGCTGCCTCAGGAATTTATGGTTGACGGATTCAACGCCACCATTGACTTCGGCAACAATTACGGCGGCATACACAAAACGGACCAGAACTTCACCTCCGCCGATTATTATGTGGAGGACTTCTGGGCATACAACTACTTCGCCATCAAGAATTTCAATGTGTGCATCGAGAACCTGCAGGTCGTACCCGAGGATCTTGTAAAGGATGCAGCCGTTGTGAGAGGCGAGGCCTTCTTCTTCAGGGCAAGTTCTTACCTGAATCTGGCCCGTCAGTTCGGCAAGATTCCCGTGAAGGGCGCTCCTGAGACAGATCTCTGCGTCCCTCTCGTAGTCAAATACTCCCCTAACGACCGTCCTGCGAGGGCAACTGTCGCAGCAGTGTACAAGCAGATTGGCGCCGACCTCGATTCCGCAGCGGTCTATCTGGCAGGCGTAAAGGGTGCTGTCCGCTCGCAGAAGCCTACGATAGATGCTGTCAACGCGCTGTATGCCCGCTACTACCTCGATTTGGGCGAGAACGCCAAGGCAGCCGAATATGCACACAAGGTCATAGACGGCGGCACCTACGCTCTGGCTGCCACCCTCGAAGATCTGAACAAGGACTTCGTGAACGACGCCGGCACCGAGGCGATTATGCAGCTTGCCATCAGCCTTACCGAGTTCACCGGCAACTCCTACGCCAACCTCCTGCTCGCCCAGAAGGACGACAAAGTTGAAGGCGGAGAATGCTTCAGGCCTTACTACATCCCCACCAAAGCCGTAATCGACTCCTACGAGCAGAGCGACCTGAGGTTCCTGAGCTGGTTTGACAACACTACTCCGGTGCTGCTGTCCGGTACCTACTACACCGGCAAATTCTACACCTTCGTGAAATACCGCGGCAACCCCGATCTCACCAGTTCGCCGATCCGCAACGGCCGTCAGGCCCCCAAGCCTCTCAAGATCAGCGAAATGTACCTGATAGCAGCCGAAGCAGAGCTTGCCAGCTCCCCTGCCGCCGCAAAGGCCGACCTTAATGCACTCCAGATCGCCCGCGGCGCCAGCCAGACTGAGGCCACGGCAGAGAACGTGCAGAAAGAGTGGTTCAAAGAGACCATCGGCGAAGGCCTCAGGATGAGCTGCCTGAAGCGCTGGGGCAAAGGATTTGAGAACCGTACCGCCCAGTCCGGCGCCATCAACCAGGTCCAGCAAGGACAGTATTTCGACGGCAAGAGCCTCAAATCCGACAGCTACTTCTTCCAGTGGCCCATTCCTTCACACGAGCTGAAGGTCAACCACAACCTTGTGCAGAACACTGGATACGATGCTATTAATTAAAACAGATAGATTATGAACAAGAATATTGTCAAAATAATAGCCGTTGCAGCCGGCGCCGTCAGCATCCTTGCCTGCAACAAGGTGTCAACGTACACACCGGCTCCGTATGCGGTAATAGACTCCCGCAGCATAGAGGTTGAGGAATCAGAAGCCGGCAAGCTCATACAGATTCCGGTCTATGTCTATAACAGGGACGGCGAGTGCAGCGTGACCTATACTTTCGAGGAAGGAAGCGCAAAGAACGGCAAGCACTTCACTCCCGCCAACACTTCCGGCGTGCTCAATTTCCCTGCCGGCACCGACACTCTTGCAATCGAGGTAAAAGTCATCGGCGAGCCCGGTACTTACACAGGCAACCAGGATTTCACCGTGAAGCTTAAAGATGCGACCAACGAAGTCGCTATAGCTCCGCTGAACGCCTGCAAAGTCGTGATCAAAGATCTGGACCATCCGCTCTCGGCACTGTTCGGCACATATACCATCTCCGGTCTCACTATAACAGACGCCGAGAAAGGTTCTCTTGGCTATCCTAAATGGGATTTGACCCTGAGCGCTGTAGAAGGCGAACCCGACAAGATACTCGCCGACAATCTGACTCCATTCGCAGCCGCATACGGATCATATCTGGATGACCTGAGCGTCGTGGGTACAGTGTCTGAAGATATGAAGACCATCGTCTTCTCTACGCCTCAGACCAGCAAATCTACCGCAACGCCTTGGGGCCTGAACGAAAATTTCGTGTTCTACGCACACGAAGGCACCTCAGGCGGCTATATCGCCGAGCCTGCGAAGGTGACGTTCACCTACGACGAGGCCAGCAAAGCCTGGACTACCAACGACTGCTACGGATTCAGTACTCCCAGCGATATTAAAGAATACACTGTCTTTACCGACTATACCGTAGTATTCTCTACTTTCAATGCACAGTATCCTACAGTATTTGTCAAGAAATAAGTCAGAGAACAATCAGAGGACCCGCCCTTAACCGGGCGGGTTTCTTTGTATGAAACAAGGTATGAAAAAAATAATTATTTCGTTCTTGACATTTGTCCTTGCCTGCCAGGCAGTTGCAGCCCAGGAGTTCGAACCCAGGGAGACTTGGCCGCTGGTGTACGAGAATTTCCAGAAAGGCGCAGCCAGGACCGTGACAGGAGTCCTTATAAGCGATGCTCAGTTCAACGTCTCGGTAATGGATGGAGCATTGCTGTATGTCAATAAGGACAATAAGATTATGAACTCCGATATGTCAAAGGTCTATACGGCACTTATCGGAGACGACCTCTACCTCAACGTGGGAGGGAAAATGTACAAGGTGCTTTCCGAGTTGAATCTCGGATGCGTCCTTTCGCAGGTGCTTTTCGACAAAGACAAAGCATCCAAGGTGGACATAGGCTATGGAGTATCGTCCTCCACGGGCTCGTCGATGAACCTTACGCTCCTTCTGGACGGAAGGATGGACCTTATAAACAAAAGCCTTGAAGCCGGAGAAAAAGACAAATATTTTTCAAACGCCATACCGGTAAAAACCACCCGCTATATCTATGTGGACCATCGCCTTATCCCGGCCACAAAAAGCAATATTATGTCCTGTGAAGGAGTGGACAAGAAACAGGCCAAGGATTTTTTCAAGACCGAAAAAATTAAATGGAAAGAGACCGATTCCCTTGAGAAAATCGTGGTCTTTCTTTACGGACAGTTTAACAAGGAATAATTTACACGTATGAGATTCCACCTATCAGCGCTATCAATACTTGCCGTCAGCTTGATTTCCGTCCTGTCCTGCAGGCCTGAACAAGAGAGCATCTCTGCATTGGAGAGCAAAGAAGCATCGGGAGAGAAGAATCTGGTGAGCGGCTTACTCGAAGTCGAGTTGACAGAAGAAATGGCCTCCAAAGTAGAGAACGGTCAGGGACTTGTATATCCCGGCATCAAATCGATGGAGAGGATTTTCCCTTTCGATGAAGAATGGGAGGACAGGCACCGCGAGGCAGGATTGCACCGCTGGTACAGAATCGAATATGACGAGTCCCTGAGCCTGACGAAGGCCGCAGCGGGGATATCTGACTTGCAAGGAGTCTGTTATGCAGGCCCCGTACGAAAGAAAAAGGCCTGCGGATTTTTCAATGACCCTATGTTCGACAAGCAGTGGGGACTGTACAACGACGGCTCGAGAGGTGCATCCTACGACAAAGGATGCGACATTAATGTGGTGCCGGTATGGGAGCGTTATGGAGCCGGCGACCCTTCGGTGATAGTGGCGGTCCTCGATGAAGGAGTCCAGCTCGACCATCCCGACCTTGCAGGCGTCACACTCGAAGCAAGCCCGGGAGGAAGCAAGTGCTTCATCAGCGGCAATGCAGGCTTCAAGATAGAGCCTGGCAACCACGGCACGCACTGCGCCGGAGTCATAGCCGCCATCAACAATAACGGGACGGGGATTTGCGGCATCGCTGGAGGCAAAGACGGCAAAGGCGGCGTCAGGATTATGTCCTGCGAAATGCTGCGCATCGTGCCAAACCCTGATGATCCGGACCTCCCGAAGACATTGAACGGTGATGACGCAGGAGCTTTTGTGTGGGCTGCCGACAACGGCGCGGTCATAGCCAGCAACAGCTGGGGTTTCGTTTACGAGACAGAGGCTGAAGCGGCCTCAGGCAGTCCGCGCTCTTCAAAAGCAGGGATAGATTATTTCATAAAATACGCAGGATGCGACAAAAACGGCGAGCAGAGGCCCGACAGTCCTATGAAAGGGGGCGTGGTGATTTTCGCAGCCGGCAACGAAACCTGGCGCCACGCCTGGCCTGCCGAGTATGAGGCCGTCGTGGCGGTCGGTTCCGTATCGGCCAAGCGCACCAGGGCTTACTACTCCAATTACGGCGACTGGGTGGATTTATGTGCACCGGGAGGCGATGTCAAGGCAGGTTCGTCGATTTTAAGTTGCATCGCAGACAGCCGCTATGGAAATATGCAGGGCACATCTATGGCTTGTCCCCACGTATCGGGTGTCGCCGCCCTCATCGTGTCTCACTTCGGGGGCCCCGGCTTCACCAACGAAATGTTGCTCGAAAGATTGCTTAAGGGTGCCAACAAGGACGGAGCCCCAAAATATTCCAACATAGGGCCTCTTGTAGATGCCTATGGCTCATTCTCAATGGGCGGGACAGAGGCTCCCGAAAAGGTGGAGGCTTTCGAGTCAGCGGAAGTCAAGTCCAATTTCATAAACCTTGCCTGGAAAGTTACTGCGGATGCAGATGATGTCAAAGCATATTCATATCTGCTGCTGGCTTCCCGCGACAGGTCCGTATTGGAAAATCTCGACCCCAAGAACATACCGTCTTCGGTAACAAGCAAGACAGTTGAAGTTGACAGGGCCGAAGTGGGAGAAACGATATACGGCACTCTCGAGGTCCCTGAGTTTGAAAGCAAGTATTTCGTCAGTATCATCAGCGAGGATTATTGGCAGAACCGCTCGGAGATGTCAAACATTATGGAACTTACCACAGGCCCGAACCACGCGCCTGTGATAAGCACCGAGTATTCGGGCGATTACAGGTTAAAATCCCACGAATTCCTTTCACTGGAATTCAATATCTATGATCCTGACAACCACGCTGTCGAAATAACGGTTGAGTCGGATGAACAAGCGTTTTTAAATTATCAACAGACAGCCTCAGGCCTAAGGCTCTCATTTAACGCCCTGAAGGGGGAACCGGGAGAATACACGGCCACGATAAGGGCAACCGATAAATACAAGATGTCAACAGACTATCCCATCCATTATGTCGTCCTTGACAACCACGCTCCCGCTCTGAGCCGCCAAATGGACAATATTATGCTGGGCGGCATAGGAGAAAGCGCCACCATTGATTTAAGCGACTATTTCTCCGATCCGGACGGAGAAGATCTGCATTATGATATCAATTTCTCGGTATCAGGAGTGGCGCATATGGCACCTAACGGAAGCGTGCTGAGCATCTCCTCGCTCGGCTACGGGCTCACTGAGGCCTCCATAACGGCAAGCGATGCAAGGTCCGAAAAGTGTAGCGCGACATTTATGATACTTGTCCCGGACAACAGCAGGGAGGTTGATCTGTATCCAAATCCTGTGAAAAAGGAGCTGAACATTAAATCCGCCAAGACAGGACCGGTCGCAATAAGCATAAGCAACAAAGCCGGGGCCACGATATTCTCGGGCAATTATGAACTGAGGTCGGTCTTCGAACCTATCACAATCGATCTGGGCAGTGCCGCGGCCGGGACTTATTATGTCAGCATAAGCGGAGCGGGCATAGACAAAACTTACGAAATAGTTAAAATCTGAGCGCTATGAGAAAACTCTTCTTACTCATATTTTTGGCAACTTCCGGGCCTTTTTTGTGTGCACAATCCTTGTCTTCGCTCCTGATTCCCGCAGACAGCCGCTCATTGGCAATGGGAGGAGCGGCTTTGCGCCATCAAGCTGCGGGACTGTCCGCTACTGTTTCCTACGGCAATTGGGCGCCGCTGACGGCAAATAATACGGTAGTGTCAGGAGATGTATTTGTGAGGGCCGGGGATAAATTCGCCCTGACTTTAGATGCAAAGACTTTTCTCGACAAACCCTACGACATCTATTCAGAACAAGGCGCTTTCAAAGGCTCATTCAAGCCCTACGACCTTATCATAGGACTGGGAGCAGAATACTACATCACCGACGCCCTGAGCGCCGGCCTGACGCTTCGCAGCGTGACTTCCGCCCTGGCGGAGAAAAACAAGGGCAGCTCTTTCTGCGGCGACATTTTCGTTCGTTACGGCGGAGAGAAATGGGGCGTTGAACTCGCCGGACGCAATATCGGCACCAAGATCAGTTACGGATCCGACTCCTATGCGATTCCTTCGCTGGTGGGCGTGGACGGATTCTACAAGCCCCTGGAGGGCCTGACCGTGGCCGGCGAAGCCGACTATCTCTTCAGCGGAGCGATTATGGCCGGCGTCGGAGCTGAATACGGATTCAAGGACATTGCTTTCGCGCGCGCCGGTTTCCACTACGGCGACCCGGCAAAGGCCCTACCTGCCTTCCTGTCGCTGGGTATCGGCGGCAAATACGCGGGATTCCGCCTCGACGGCACCTTCCTGCTGCTCTCGGAGACCCTCGGAAACACCTTCCTCGTGAGCCTCGGCTACGAATTCTAAGATTAATGAGCCGCTCCGCCTGCGAGGTCGAGAATCTCGGAGGTGATTTTCTGCTGGCGGCCCTTGTTATACTCGAGCGTAAGCTCCGAAAGCAGGCCCTCACCATTGTCGGTGGCGGCCTGCATCGCTATCATACGGGCAGCGTGCTCGGCGGCCGACGAGTCAAGCAGGGCCGCATATAGCTTGAGGTCCAGCACTTGCGGGATAAGGCTCCGGAGCAGTTCTTCGCGGGACGGTTCGAG
>CAMZIP010000058.1 GCA_947307265.1 uncultured Bacteroidales bacterium
ACCCTAGACACCCTGATTAAGAGTCAGGTGCTCTACCAACTGAGCTAAGGAAGCATTGCCCTTTTGGTTTGGGACTGCAAATGTAGATATATTTTTTTTCTGTGCAAACAAAAAAACTGATTTTTTGTGCGCTTTTGTTAAATTTGCAGGACAAGTCCGACCTTGAAAATGAAAAAATACAGACCATATATCGCATTTGCCGTCGCCGCGCTGGTGATGATAATGTTTTTCCCGACGACCGGCAGATTCAATTACCGTTACCAGAAGGGGCATCCCTGGGTGTATGACGACCTTGTCGCCCGCATCGACTTCCCCATCCTGAAGACCAGCGAAGAGATTCTCTCCGAGATGGAGAAACGCTCCTCCGAGATTGTCTCCTGCTACAATTATGACGAAGACGTCCGCAAGGCCCAGATAGCCGCTCTCAACCGCAACGAAGACATTCCCGACAACATCCTGAAGCAGACGATCGACCTGATCTCCTCCACTTACGAGGTCGGCGTTGCCGCCGAATCATCGGACCGCCTCGGCTCGGACCGCGTGATAATGGTCAAGCGCGGCAAGCGAATGTCCGAGGTTCCCGCGCAGGAAGTTTATTCGCTCGACGCAGCCCGCATCCGCCTGCTCTCCGAATTGAGATACGCATTCCCGAAGACTGATATCGACGAACTCGAAAGCCGCTGCTCCCTGACCGGTTATATCGTCCCCAACCTCATCCTCGACGAGAGTATGACGCAGTTGATGCACGAAGAAGCCATCAAGCACATCTCTCCGACCAAGGGAATGATCTACGACGGACAGTTGATCGTCACCAAAGGCGAACTTGTCACCGAAGATGTAGCGCAACTCATAGACTCCTACAAAGCCGAGTATGAAAGCAACTTCCGCAGCGGAAACGAATTCCTTACCCTGCTGAGTCACGTGCTCCTCGTCCTGATGCTGATGCTGATGCTTTACATCGCGGTTTACTGCGTGGGCGACGGCATCCTGGAAGACTTGCGCAAGCTCATATTCATCCTGTTTATGTCGTTGCTGGTATTCCTCGTGACGGTCTTCCTCGGCAAGCTCAACCGCCACTTCCTTCTGGCATTTCCGTTCTCGGTACTGGCACTCTACATCGGCGCATTCTTCCGTCGCAACGTCACCGTGCCCCTCTACTGGATCATCCTGATGCCGATGCTCGTGATGAGTGGCGAAGGCCTTCAGCTCTACCTGATCAACGCAGTATCCGGCGCGCTCGTGCTCGGCTCGCACGCAAGGTTCAACCGTGGATTCAGCCAGTTCATAAACGCCCTGGTAGTCTTTGCCAGCGCCGCGATCATATACTTCGCATTCCACGTCCTGTATTCGGGCGACACCTGGGTATGGAACCGATTCGCAGTGCTTGCAATGGCAGTCAACGGCATATTCACCGTCATCGCCTATCCGTTCGTATTCCTCATCGAGAGGCTGTTCGGATTTACGTCGCAGACGCGAATGTGGGAGCTTACGGATACCAACTCCAACGTCCTTCGCGAACTCGCTCGCCGTGCGCCCGGTACGTTCCAGCACTGCCTGCAGGTTGCAAATCTCGCCGAAGATGCAGCGCGTGAAGTCGGCGCGGACCCGATGACCATCCGCGCAGGCGCACTCTACCACGATATCGGCAAGATGGCCAATCCTCTCTGCTTCGTCGAAAATCAGGCCCGTGGTGCGGCGGATACCTACCACAGCGGCCTCACTCCCCAGCAGAGCGCGCACGACATTATAGCGCACGTCGATGACGGTCTGGCATTCGCAAAGAAATTCGGCCTGCCCGCAGAGATCAGCGCATTCATCAACTCCCATCACGGCACCTCGCTGACTAAGTACTTCTATGCGCAGTACTGCAACGCCGGCGGCGATCCCAACGAAAAGGCAGCATTCTCCTATCACGGCAAATTGCCGCGCACCAAGGAGGAAGCCATTCTGATGATTGCCGACAGCGTGGAGGCTGCATCACGCACCCTGCCCAATTACGACGACGAAAGCATTTCGACGCTTGTCGATAAGATCGTGCAGGCCAAAATCGATGAAGGCCAGCTGCAGGAATCGGATCTTTCGATCCGCGATTTTACTACGGTAAAAGATTCGCTCAAGCGTTCTTTGATGCAGATTTACCACAACCGCATCGCTTACCCCAGAGCGGAAGGCAAGCAAGCAGCAGAAGCAAAATAGGCCCCAGTACCGAAGCCGTGCGGCCGATGATATCTCCGTGACGTGAGAAGAACGTTACGCCGGTACGTGCGTGCATCACACCTGTAAGCGTCTCTTCCGTCCACCAGCCCGTGTGGCTCAGGACATCTCCTCTCTGGTTGATAAATCCCGACATACCGGTATTGGCGCACTGTACGACGTCGCGGCGGTTCTCGATGGCGCGCAGGCTGGCAAACCTGAAATGCTGCCTGTAACCCGGCGTATCGCCCCACCAGCCGTCGTTGGTAATGACCGCCAGCAGGTCTGCGCCGTCAGCCGCAGCGTGGCACGAATAATCGCCATAGACAGATTCGTAGCAAATCATCACGCCGAAACGGTGACCGTCCGCTCCCTGCAGGGAAATGATGTGGTCCATCGTGCCGTGACCGTTTGCAGTGCCGCCGAAATACTCGATAATCGGAGCGAAAACTGAAATGACGCGGGGCATCGACTCGACTCCGGGGACGAGTTTCGACTTGTGATAATAGACGTACGGAGCATTCACCCCTACCATTATCGCGCTGTTGTAGATCTCATACCAGCCGCCGGGAATCGGCCTTGCCGTGCGCGAAGGACGCTGGCTGCCGGGAGTTTTCTGGAAAGTACGCGAACCGAGCACCATCGTCAATTCCGGCCTGCCGGCCAGGAATTCGATGTATGCCTGCCACGAAGGACTCGTGTACGGTTCGTCTATATCGATGCTGTAAGTAAATGTTTCGGGCGTTATAAGGTAGCGCGTTTCTGGCGTGAGGGCGGCTTCTGCCTGAGAGAGCAGTTGCTCGTCCAGACGCGACTGCGGAACGATGCCGTACTTCATAAACGGATCCACGTTGGGCTGGACTGCCAGCACCTCGACCGGCTCACCTTCTTCCTGCCAGCCATAATAGCGGACAAGCGAAATGACCGAAGGGACTATGATGATGCAGCAGGAAGCTACGGCAAATGCGCGGATAGCCGTCTTGCGCTTTTCGGCGGCGGCGCGGATGGCCGCAAACAGCAGTGCGCCAGAAGTCAGAATCCAGAGCGAACCTCCGAGCGGACCGGTAACCTCATACCACTGCGCCAGGCGCGGAGCCGTGGCAAGTGCGTGACCGAGAATCAGCCAGGGCCAGGAAAGTTCGACCTCGCAATAGCAGTGCTCCCAGCCGAGCCACAGCGCTATGAAGAACACGTACGGCAGGACGTTGAGCACTCCGGAGTATCGGGGCATCCTTTCGGCAGCCTTGATTGCCCATTTGCGCGTAAGCCGCAGCAGCGCGAAAATTACGCTCATCTGAATCGTATTTGCCGTCAGGGCGGCGATGGCACCTGCAGGTGAAACGTTCCATACCCACCAGGTAGTGGCGATATTGAACAGCAGGAATGCCGCAAATCCGTACCACCATCCGCGACGCAGTCCGCCGGTGCGGATCGTATGCTCCAGGAGGAACAGCGGGGTAAATGAAACGACCGCTATGAAACCGGCGCCGGGCACCAGGAACGGCACCGAAGCCAGCGCGGCGAAAAGTATGATGAACAGCCAGGCGGCCGTTTTGGGATTACGCAAATTCATAGACCGAAGCCTGCAATTTTAGCGGCAGGTTCCACAAAGATAGAGAGAATTTTCCTTAACTTTGCAACGATATAATCACTGGCGATGATAATAGATTTCTTAAAGGCTGTGGCAGTAGGACTGGCGGGTTCGATTCCGCTCGGACCGATCGGCGTGCTCTGCATCCAGAAGACCATCAGCAAGGGCAAGTGGTCCGGCATTTCGCTGGGCATCGGAACGGCCTTCTCGGATATGATCTATGCGATTCTGGCGCTCTTCTCGCTGGCATTCATCAACGACTTCATCGATCAACACCGCATCGCCGTGATTCTCGCCGGCGGCGTGATCATCACCGCATTCGGCGTGAGCATCATATTCAAGAACCCCATCAAGCAGATGCGTCATCCCAAGCCGATGCGCAAGTCCGGCTATATCACGGACGGCCTGCAGGGTTTCCTGATGGCCATCACCAATCCCGGCGCGATGGTCCTGCTGCTGAGCCTCTTCACCTTCGTCCATTTCAATCCTGCGACCTTGGACAGTCCCCTTGCAGCCGTCGTACTTCCGCTGGGCGTCATCACGGGCTGCGTCATCTGGTGGTACATCCTGTGCTCATTTATCAACCGCTTCCGCAATAAGTTCCGGATCCGGCACCTGCTGCTGCTCAACCGCCTTTGCGGTATAGCAATAGCCGCCTTCGGCGTAGTGGCGGTCGCAGGCGGCCTCTATTCCTGGTTAGCCGTATAAAAAGTCCAAATATGAAAAAGCAGAAACTGGTCGTTCTTTCAGGTGCGGGAGTCAGCGCGGAGAGCGGCATCAAGACCTATCGTGACAATGACGGACTCTGGGAGAATTATCCCGTCGAGCAGGTGGCTTCGATCGAGGGATGGTACCGCGACAAGGCGCTTATGCTCAAATTCTACAATGAGCGCCGCCGCCAGTTGGCCACGACAAAGCCCAACCGTGCACACGAGATTATCGCGGAACTGGAGCACTGGTTTGACGTGGTGGTCGTCACGCAGAATGTGGATGACCTGCACGAGCGTGCCGGCAGCAGCAATGTGATTCACCTGCACGGCGAACTGACCAAAGCAAGGCCCGAGGACCGCGACCCGGAAATGGGCGGCGGCCGCGGCATCGTGGATATCGGCTACCGGGACCTGAATCTGGGCGAAAAGGATTCTCGCGGCGTGCAGATGCGTCCGCACATCGTCTGGTTCGGCGAGGCAGTGCCTATGATCGAGCCTGCGGCACGCGAGGTTTCGGAGGCGGATATCCTGCTTATCATCGGTACTTCGCTGGTGGTTTATCCGGCCGCGGGACTGGTCCGCTATGCGCGCCCGGGCGTACCGGTCTATGTCATCGATCCCAAGCCCGTCTCTCTCTACGGCGGCAACATAACCCAGATCCAGGAGCCAGCCACCGTCGGGATGGCCCGCTTCCGGGATATGGTCATTCCTATCGAATAGTCAAGCTATTTTTCGGCTACATACATCGTAGTGTGCCAGACACCCGTGGCCTTGATGATGTCGGCTGACTTGTAGTAGCAGTCGCGTCCGCGGGGCAGGCCGTCATCGCCGGAACGGTTGAGCGAGTAGGGGTCATACACCTCGAAATACACTCCTTTCTTCGTTTCCACGTAGCCCTTTACCACTATGAAATGTCCCCATCCGGTTGCCTGGGTACTGTAGAACTTGCCGACTTTGCTATTGATGCCTGAAGCCGCTGAGATGTAATACATATCGAGGCAGAGAATGGCTATGTTGCCGTTGTCCATTTCGGCCTTGAGCGAACTCTCGGTGATATAGGCGCTGTGCCATTTGACTTTCTTGAGGTTCATATAAGCCGTAATGTCGGTGGTGTACCACCAGCCGCCGTTGTTGTAGATGACGTTGCGGGCTTCGGAGGCTTTCAGCTGCAGCGAGCCGTCGTACCAGTTGCAGGCCATAGTGACTGAAGAAGGTCCGCAGTTGACGCCGGAGCAGGGGCCAGTGTTGCCCTGGTCGATATACCATTCGTAAGGCCTCTCATTGCTGACGTAGTTGACCGTTTCGCCCTGGATGCCCCATTCTTCGAAGAATTGCTGCCTGGTCCTGCCGTATTGCCTGATCTCGATGGGTTTGGATTTATTGGAGCCGTATTCGATTTTGACCGTGGCGCTGCGAGTTATGCCCGAAGTATTGTTCTTGAGCGAGAAATGAACGAATCCGGCATCTGCGCCGCCGACAGACTTGACGCTGATCCAGTCGTATTCCGACGGTACGCTGGCTGTAAACGTAGTACCGGACGTAGGCGTTACGAAGACTGCGAATTCAGTATCCGTGGCATAGCGGACGAATGAAGAGCAGTCAAGCGTGACGTTCGCATCCTTGTCGTCATCTGAAGGAACGGGTGTCGGTACCGGTGTCTTGTCGCAGGCTGCAAATGTCAGCAGGGCGGCGAGAAAGAGTATGAGATAGCGTCTTGTCTTCATAATTCGTAGCGTAAATGTTGCACTAAGTTAGCAATTCTCCGACACAACGCAAAAAAAGAACCGCCCTGCAAAGGACGGTTCCGTAATAAAACTGATTGACAGTTATTATTTCTTCTCAGGGCAGCAAGGAGTCTTGCTGTGGTCAATGAGCTTACCGAGACGTGCGGTGACAGTCACAGTAACCTTCTGGTAGAAAGGATAGAAGTGAGTGTCTTTCTGTACGAACTGAGGGCACATAACGAAGTCGTAACCCGGGTTCTTAGACATAAGATCGAAGAGTGCATAGCTCTCAGCGCCCTTGATGATGGTGGTGAGACCCATAACAGGGGTGTTGGTAGCAGCAACCTTGCGGCCGAACAGTCTTGCCCAGTCGATACCGAGGATATAGAGGGCATAACCTTCACCCTGAACAGGCTCGGAAAGGGTATAATCGTGAGAGTTGAGTTCGAAACGAACGTTGGGTTCCTTCATCGAACGATAGTAAGAGCTGCAGCTTGTGGTCATAAAAGCTGAGAACACTACAAGAGCGATAAGTAAAATCTTTTTCATTGTTGTGTTGGTTTAAAAAAGTTCAAAAATTGGGCACGAAGATACAAAAAAGAGCTTTTTGTAAAACAGGATAAATCTACTTTTATTGAGTTTTGGCGTTTTTTTAGTAGTTTCGCAACGCTTTTGGCGATGGTTCCGTAGCTCAGTTGGATAGAGCAACAGCCTTCTAAGCTGTGGGTCTCGGGTTCGAATCCCGACGGAATCACTTCTTTTTTTAATCCGATAAGGGATGAATTTCCTTCGCAGATTTACTTTATGTGCTCTGGTGCTGATGGCTGTCGGCATCGCCGATGCTTTTGCGCAGCCTGGCAACCTGATGCCTCCGCCGCTCAAACCGGGCGACCGCATCGCCATCGTCGAGCCGGCATACCGCCTGAGCAGCGCGAGGATTGAAAAGGCAGCAAGTTTGCTCGAGAGCTGGGGTTTCCAGCCGGTCATCGGCAAAAATGTCGGCGGCAGTTGGAACACGGTCTATTCGGGCTCGCCCGAAGAACGCGCCGCGGACCTGAACAGAGCGCTTGAAGATGACAGCATCAAGGCCATCCTCTGCACGCGCGGCGGTTACGGCGCAATGCATCTGCTTCCGCTGGTGGATATGTCGCTGCTGAAGAAGCATCCCAAATGGATAATCGGTTACAGCGATATTACCACGCTGCACAGTATGGCCGTTTCGGGCGGCGTGATGTCCCTGCACGGAGTTATGTGCGGCAGTATTGCTTCCGGCGAAGGCCGTGACATTTCTACTCAGTTGTTGCGTGAAATCATTACAGGCGAAGCCCTGCCGCAGTATATCGTTCCCGCTCATCATTTTAATATATGCGGCGAGGCACGGGGCACTCTGGTCGGCGGCAATATCTGCACTTTCGATCCGCTCTTCGGCAGCGGACAGGACTTCCTCGAGGGTGACGACCTCATTCTCTTCATAGAGGAAGTGGGGGAGCATCTGCACCGTCTGGACCGCCTGTTCAACAGCCTTATTCTGCGCGGCATTCTCGGCCGCTGCCGCGGCGTCATTCTCGGTGACTTCGAGGACTGCCCGCCGATGGACGAGGAACGCAACGAGGGCGACGATATGGCCGGAAGCGTCGAGGAACTTTATTCGAGGTATCTGAAGCCTCTCGGGATTCCGCTCTGCTGCGGTCTGCATTCCGGTCACGGAGATGACAATTTCCCTCTGATAATGGGCGCGCCGGTGCTGCTTCAGGTCAGCCCCGCAGGCTCGCGCATCACCTTTTTTCCGGAGGATAAATCCCCCCGCCACGTATTCTACACCGACTGACCTGCCATTTTGTCGCACGCATCGTCGCTGGTATTCTTTTTGTCC
>CAMZIP010000059.1 GCA_947307265.1 uncultured Bacteroidales bacterium
GACGGCACGTTCCCGGCTTCTAAATATCGGTAAAGATAAACGGCATCATACTGGCAACGCCGTCGAATACCTGTATGGATCCGCCGCTGCCGACGATGATGTGGATCTTGTTTCCGAACTTCGTCTCATACTGCGCCATAACCTGCAGGCAGGCGCCGCACGGATAACTCGGAGCGGGCTGCAACTTGCCGTTCTGGGAAGCCACGATGGCTATGGCCTCAAGTGCCTGTTCGGGATAGCGCGCAGCCGCGGAAAACATCGCCACTCTCTCGGCGCAAAGTCCTGAAGGATAGGCGGAATTCTCCTGATTCGCCCCGCGGACCATTATACCTCCTGAAAGCCTTACGGCTGCTCCTACGTTAAAACTGGAATATGGTGCATAAGAGCCCTTGAGGGCTTCTACTGCTTCGCAAAACAATTCCCTGTCAGCCTGCGGAAGTTCGTCCGCGGACTCGTACTCAGAGAATTTGATGGTCTTAATCTTCTCAACCATAACGACTATGTTAGTCTGGCAAAGATACGAAAAGTGATTGAAATTCGTGCCTTTTCGTACAAAATCCTTGTTTCGATGCTATATTTGTAACTATGAAATGCTCGAAAACATCCATTTTGTTACTTCTGCCGGCGGCTCTTCTGCTGCTCTTTTCGGGCATTTCCGCACAGGATACCAGGAACTTCCGCAAGATCACCCGCGAGGAGTACATCGCCCTCTACAAGGACATTGCCGTGGAAGAGATGCACAAGTCCGGAATTCCCGCCAGCATCACTCTCGCGCAGGCCTGCCTCGAATCCGGAGACGGCAACAGCCGCCTCGCACGCGAAGCCAACAACCATTTCGGCATCAAATGCCACGGATGGCAGGGCGCGACCATCTATCACGACGATGACCAGCCGAACGAGTGTTTCCGCAGTTATGAGAAGCCCGAGGATTCTTTTGCCGACCACAGCGATTTCCTGCGCTACAGGCAAAGATATGCCTCGCTCTTCGAACTTTCTCACGATGACTACCGGGGCTGGGCCGAAGGCTTGAAAAAGGCCGGTTACGCGACCGATCCGCAGTATGCCGAACGGCTTATCCGCATCATCGAGGACAACGACCTCGCCCGATTCGACTATATGTCGCGCAGGCAGGTCGCCAAGTTGCCAGTGGCGCCTTCCAAGGCCGATACGATCATCGCGGTGACGCCTTCGCGGCGCAGCCCGATCTACCGCATTTCGCTCAACCGCACTCTCTACGAGCACAACAAAGTGCATTTCATCCTCGCCGAAAGTTATGATACATATTCCGATATCGCCCAGGAATACAATCTTTTCCTGCGGGAACTGCTAAGTTTCAACGACCTGAAGGAAGAGCAGCCGCTGGAGGCGGGTCAGATAGTGTATATAGAACGCAAGCGGCTGATGGCCGCCAAATACCTGGACCGCCACGTCGTCGAGGAAGACGAGACTATGTGGTCCATCTCGCAGCATTATGCGGTGCGGCTGCGTTCGCTTTACAAGTATAACGATATGCGTCCTTCGGATATCGAGCCGGAGCCGGGGACCATCATCAATATCCGGCCCGTACGCCTGCAAAACAGATGAGAAAGAAATCAAAGGGCCTGCCGCTCCTGATTGCGGTCCTGTTTCTGGCCGCAGCCGTTCTCGGCGGCCTCAACTACTTCGGTACGTTCTTATATGACAACGTGGCTGACAGCAGTGTGGACATATACCTGAGCAATGATATGACCGGCGAGCAGATGCTTGAAACGGTGGTCAACAGCGGCGCCATTGACAATACCGCCACCTTCAAGCGTGCGGCACGACATCTCGGCAAGGCGGACGCATTCAAGCCGGGGCACTACCGGCTGCGCAGCGGCCTGGGCAACAAGGCCATCGTCCGCACGCTGGCATTCGGCTGGCAGACTCCGGTCAACGTGACGTTTACCGGTTATTTCCGCAATCTCGACCGGCTCGCAGGGCATATTTCGCGACAGCTGGAGCCCGATTCGGCAGCATTCTCGGCAGCATTCAGCGACCCCGCCACCATTGAAAAATACGGATTCCGCAAAGCGACTTTCATAGCGATGTTCATCCCCAATACCTACGAAGTCTATTGGACTATGACTCCGGAGGAATTCATCGAAAGGATGCACAAGGAATACGAGAAGTTCTGGACGGAGGAACGGCTGGACAAGGCCAAGGCGGCCGGTCTCACGCCGCAGCAGGTCTCCACGCTGGCGTCGATTGTCTCCGAAGAGACGAAGTACGAGCCGGAGATGCCTATTATCGCCGGGGTGTATATCAACCGCCTGCGCAAGGGAATGCCGCTGCAGGCCGATCCTACGGTCAAATTTGCCGTTGGCGACGAGAGTCTTCGCAGGGTACTGAATACCCATCTGGCAGTCGATTCACCTTATAATACATATAAGTATGCCGGACTGCCGCCGGGACCGATCTGTATGACACCGGTTAGCGCACTCGAAGCGGTCCTCAATTACCGCAGGCACAATTATCTGTATTTCTGCGCCAAATCCACCCTCGACGGGCAGCACGCATTCGCCGCCACGCTCAGCCAGCACAACAGCAACGCACAGGCCTACCACCTGGCAATCTCCCGCCAGAAGCGCAGCAGCCTCAAGACGGACTCTTAAGGCCTTCTATTTGTGATCGGGGAATTCGGCGGGCCAGTTGTGGATCAGGTCGAGGGCTTTGTGGAATTCGGGATCGTCTTCGGCGTTGATGACGCGGAAGTACTCGTTGGTCGAGAAAAGATTGCGCGCGACAAGCGCCTTGAAACGGACGCGGATAAGGGTTTCGGCGGGCTGCATCCCTTCGGGATCGCGGGCCACACCCCTGGTCTCTGCGAAATCATACAGCCCCTCGACTGCCTCTGAGAGCGTATCGCCGCTGAATCCGGCCATAAAACTCTCGAAATCCGGATAGCGGGCTTTCAGACCCTGGCGGTCGGCATCGCAGTAGATATTGGCATACTCGGCGACACAGCCTGCACCGAAGAGCGAGACGGCGTACTTCGTAAAACGCGTAGTATCCTCCTGAACGACATAATCCGGCAGAATCCCGCCGCCGCCATAAACCTGGCGTTTACGGACGAGCGTATGGAAAATCAGCGAATCCGGGACAGGAATACTGTCGTTATCACCGATGTGCTGCTTGCTGCGGTAATACTCGTTGCGATTGTCCTCCTCATAAGGAGTCTGGATCACGCGGCCGGAAGGCGTATGATAACGGGCCGTGGTAAGGCGGAGTTGCGAGCCGTCGCTAAGCGTAAACATACGCTGCACTAGGCCCTTGCCAAACGAGCGCTGCCCCACTATCAGGCCGCGGTCCCAATCCTGGATGGCACCTGCGAGAATCTCGCTCGCCGAAGCTGAATTGCCGTCTATGAGCAGCACCAGCGGACCTAAGCGGTAGAAGCCGTCACGCGTCAGCGTTTCCTGGGACAAAGGTGAATGCGTACCTTCGGTAAACAGCACCGTCTGCCCTTTTTCCATAAACATATTGGCAATGGTAATGGCCGTATTGACAAAGCCGCCCGAATTGCCTCTCAGGTCGAGAATGACACCGGTCGGATAATCGGTTGTAAGGTTGCGGAAGGCTTCAACGATTTCAAGGCTGGAATTCTTCGCAAAATTGCTGAGACGGATATACATCACGCCGGGCTCGGGGCAATATGCGGACTCGACGCTGTTGAGAGGCACGACTCCGCGCGTAATGGTGAAATCCATCGGCTCCGGCAGGCTGCGGCGGACCACCCTGACAGTAACTTTGGTATCCTTGTCGCCGCGAAGCATCGAACGGACCTTGGTGGAAGACATACCGCATCCGGCGACATTGGTCGTATCAACGCGGATAATCTTGTCGCCCGGATATAGTCCGACACGCTCCGAAGGGCCACCGCTGATGACTCGTTGCACGGTGACCGTATCTGCGATTACGGCAAATTCGATTCCCACTCCGTAGAACTGTCCCATCAGATGCTCGTTGCTCTCTGCGACTTCGTCGGCTGGAATATAATTGGAATGAGGGTCGAGCGAGGTGACCATACGTTCGATGACGCCGTCCGCCATTTTCTCAGGCGAGATGGTATCGACATAATGGTTGTTGATCAGGACCATCGTCCGGCCTATCTTCTCTATCTGCGAGAGAACCCGTTTGGCATAAGCCGAAGTATCGTTGGGATTGGTGACGGTCTGCGCACTGAGCGCAGAGAGATGCCCGCCGGCAAGTGCCGGAAGCAGTATCAGCGCAGCGACGAGCGCAAAACGGAGTGGTGCGAATCTGTTCATCATTCAGAATCTTTCTTGTCGAAATCTTTTTTGAGCGGTACGAGGAAACGGACTCCTTCCATCGCTGCATCGGTATCGGGGAAAATGGCCCTCGCCTCAGCGAGCAACGGATCCGAATTCTTGTAACGCGACGAGAAATGCCCTACAATAAGCCTGCCAACACCTGCATCGCGAGCTACCTGCGCAGCCTGTGCCGCAGTCGAGTGAAAACGCTCTGCCGCCTTGTCGCGCAGTTCCTCGGTATAAGTGGCTTCGTGGTAAAGCAGGTCCACGCCTTTCACCCACCCTGCCAGTTCCGGGAACCAGGCCGTATCGCTGCAGTACGCGGCGCTGCGGCAGTAGTTCGGATGTGGAGCCAGCGGCGAAGTCTTCCATTTCTCGCGGAAGATAAAGCCGAAGGCGGGAATGCCGTGATTGAGCGGGAAGGCATAGACATCGGCCGTCTTGGTCTCGCAGATAAGTTCCGGCTCTGTGGCGGTGAGAACAACGTGATTGATCTCGTATTTGATGCCTTCGCCGAAATGCCCGAGGAAGAAATTGAGCAGCGAGCCGAAATCCCTCGGGGCATAAATGGTCAGCGGCGCGGTGCGGCCCAGCATTCCCATAGTCGAAAGCAGTCCGAAGATGCCGAAGACGTGATCCCCGTGCATATGCGAGATGAGGATATGGTCCATCTTGAATGAAGAGATACCATAGCGCATCATCTGCACCTGCGTGCCTTCTCCGCAATCGACCAAAAACAAGCGCCCCCGCATGTTAAATACGTGGGCGCTCGGGTACTTATCTACCGAAGGTTTGGCCGAAGCCGTACCCAGGTTGATGAGAGAGAATTCCATCAGGTATTATTCCTGACCCTTCTCCATCTCGCTCTTGAGAGCTGCGAGGGCGGAGATGTCTCCGAGGGTGGTCTTCTCCTGGTTTGCGTTGATTTTCTTGACTACCTTCTGGGTGCTCTTCTCTTCGCTTTCGGGAGCCTTCTCAGCCTTCTCCTTGCGACCGCCTTCGTCCCAAGTCTTCAGGTGAGAGAGAGTAATCTTGCGGGCAGCCTTGTTGAACTCCTCGATACGGAAAGGCAGGGTCTCGCCGACCTTTGCGGGAGCACCGTCAGCCTTTGCCAGGTTGCGTGCAGAGCAGTAACCTTCGATACCTTCGCCGAGACGGACGTTTGCACCGCCGCGCTCAATGAAGGAAGTGATGACACCTTCGTGTACCGAACCAACGGTAAACTGTGTCTCATACTCGTCCCAAGGGTTCTCTTCGAGCTGCTTGTGACCGAGGCTCAGACGGCGGCCTTCGGGATCGACTTCGAGGACGACGACGTCAATCTTGTCGCCGATGGAAGTGAACTCTGAAGGATGCTTGATCTTCTTGGTCCAGCTCAGGTCGCTGATGTGGATCAGGCCGTCAACACCTTCCTCAAGCTCGACGAATACGCCGAAGTTGGTGAAGTTGCGGACAGTAGCGACGTGCTTGGAGTTGATGGGGTACTTCTCGGAGATGGTTGCCCACGGATCCGGCTTAAGCTGCTTCAGACCGAGGGACATCTTGCGCTCTTCGCGGTCGAGTGCGAGGACCACTGCCTCGACTTCCTGACCGACGGTGAAGAAATCCTGTGCGCTGCGCAGGTGGAGCGACCAGGACATCTCGGAAACGTGGAGGAGTGCCTCTACGCCCGGCTGTACCTCGACGAATGCGCCGTAATCTGCAACGACGACAACCTTACCCTTGACAACGTCACCGACCTTGAGGTTCGGATCAAGAGCGTCCCACGGATGCGGTGAAAGCTGCTTGAGACCGAGAGCGATACGCTTCTTGGTATCGTCGAAGTCGAGGATAACGACGTTGATCTTCTGATCGAGGGAAACGACCTCTTCGGGGTGGTTGATACGGCCCCAGCTCAGGTCGGTGATGTGGATCAGACCGTCAACACCGCCCAGGTCAACGAATACACCGTAAGAAGTGATGTTCTTGACGGTACCTTCGAGGATCTGGCCCTTCTCGAGACGGCTCATAATCTCTGCCTTCTGCGCTTCGAGTTCGGCCTCGATGAGAGCCTTGTGCGAAACGACAACGTTGCGGAATTCGTTGTTGATCTTGAGGATCTTGAATTCCATAGTCTTATCTACGAAAATATCGTAGTCCCTGATAGGCTTGACATCGATCTGGCTGCCCGGGAGGAATGCCTCGATACCGAACACGTCCACGATCATACCGCCCTTGGTGCGGCACTTGATGTAACCCTTGACGATTTCACCCTTGTCATAAGCCTCGTTGACGCGATCCCAGGAACGCAGCGAACGTGCGCGCTTGTGAGAAAGAATCAGCTGGCCCTTCTTATCTTCCGCGTTCTCGACATAGACATCGACCTTGTCGCCGACTGCCAGTTCGGGATTGTAACGGAATTCATTGATGCTGATGACGCCCTCGCTCTTGTAGCCGATGTTGACGATCACCTCGCGCTTGCCGACGGCCGTAACGGTACCCTCGACAACTTCATTTTCACTGACGCGTGACAGAGTCTGGCCGTAGCACTCTTCGTCTTTAGCCTTGTCTGCGACAGTCGCGCCGTCATTTTCAAATGCATCCCAGTCGAACGATGCGTTGTCCGCGGATGCGTTGCTCTTCTTGGACTTCGGCAGAACCACCGGAGTCTCTTCGGAAGCTTCCATTACCTCTTCTACGGGATTCTGGATCTCTTCCAGGTTTTCAATTTCGTTTGCCATTTGTGTAATTAATTAAACAATAAGCAGTTAGACTTTATTTGTTGTTCTCTCTTCAATGAGAGCCTGCAAATATACGACGGATTGCCCTGATTTCCAAAAGTTTTTTGGATATTGGAACTCTCACGGAAAAGAAGTAAATTTGCAGATTGTACACAAGAAACTGAACTGAAATGAAAACGTTTCTCCGCAGAATCTGCATAGCGGCATCCGCAGTGCTTCTGGCATCGATGCCACTTATCGCTCAGGAAGTTGAATATCGCCAGCCTTCGCAGGAAATCGTGGACGTGGTAATGTCCCGCCCCCTGCCCGAAGTCGTGCTCACCCGCGACCTTTCGCACGCAGCCGTTTTCACCCGCGAGCATTATTTCACGCCGGTGGCGGAAATAGCCGCAACGGATGAATATAAAGTGGCAGGCGTCCGCCTCAACGGCGCGAATTTCAGCCACACGCGCAAGACCGCCTATACCGGCCTCTCGCTGCTCGATATGCTGACCGGCGCGACTGTCGAAGTGGTGCTGCCCGAAGGTGCCAGGATGCGCGAGTTCGCGTGGTCGCCTTCCGGCAAATACCTCTGCTTCCTCAACGAAACTCCGGAAGAGATCGAACTCTACCGCGTAGATGCTACCGCAGCAGTTCCTACGGCAGTCAAGATCAATACCCTCAAGGTCAACGCGACTCTCACCAATGCATACGCATTCCTGGACGATGAGACCATCCTCTACCGCAGCGTTCCAGAAGGTATCGGGGCGTTCCCCGTGGAAGAGGCGCCCAACGGCCCGGTAGTCCAGTCGAGCGTGCGCAAGCAGAATACGTTCCGCACCTATCAGGACCTGCTCAAGAGCCCATTTGACGAAGCGGTTTACGAATACCTCTGCACTTCGGTATTTGCCGTTTTCGACGGCACGCAGACCCGCACTTTCGGAGAAAAAGGCATTGTCAGGGAGTTCACCGTTTCGCCTGACGGCCAGTATATGATGGTCACCACCGAACACAAGCCGTATTCATATTCCAAGACTCATACAAGTTTCCCTTCGAGACTAGAGATTTGCGATATG
>CAMZIP010000060.1 GCA_947307265.1 uncultured Bacteroidales bacterium
ATATCTTGGCCGGAGCCTCGAAGGTGTCGAGGACGGTCCGTACGAAATGTGCGGAGTACTGCCGATTAAGGCCCCGATGGAAGGAGCGCGGTTGCACCTCGGTTATCGCAGGTTCACTGACCGCAAAGGACAGGAATGGAAGGGACACGAGTTCCATTATTCGACGGTCGAAGAACTTGCTGAACTGCCGTCCGCGGCTGCTCAGTACAATGCCCGAGGCGAAGCGGTCGATACCCCGATTTACCGTTATAAAAACGTCATAGCCGGATACACTCATCTCTACTGGGGCGCATCCGGCATACATACTCTTTGGGACAACCTATGAAAAGAAGCCTGATATTAGCGATTGCCGCTGCGGCCGTGCTGCTCTCCGCCTGCAAACAGGGCGGGGCAGGGCATACTGCAGTAGAAGGTGGCGAAGGCATCAGCCAGCCCCGCTATGCAACCGGATTCAGCGTTAGTTATACCGCGGACGGATGTCTGCTGGATATCCAGGATCCGCTTCGCGAACACGCTGAGCAGTTCCATTTCTTCCTCGTGCCTCGCGGCAGCGAAGGCGTCCAGGCACCTGAAGGCTATACGCTGATCGAAGTGCCGGTGCGCCGCCTCATCTGTATGACCTCTCTTCAGTTGTCCAACTTCATCTGCCTCGATGAACTTGACCGGGTGGCAGGCGTGACCAGCACGAGGCATCTTTTCAATGAAGATATGAACGCCCGTCTGGCAGACGGACGCGCCCGCAAGATCGGTATAGAAGGCAATTTCGACAGTGAGGTGATTCTCGCAATGGATCCCGACGTGATCCTGATTTCACCGTTCAAGCGCGGCGGTTACGAGGCCCTGCGCGGTGTCGGAATCCCTCTGATACCTCATCTCGGCTATCAGGAGATGACTCCGCTCGGACAGGCCGAATGGATCAAATTCGTGGGCCTGCTGACCTGTGAAGAGGAAAAAGCCTGCCGCATTTTCGATGAAATCGAAGCCCGTTATAATGCGCTCAAGGCGCTGACGGCTGATGTCGAAGAGCGACCGGTCGTCTTGAGCGGCGAACTGCACGGCGGCAACTGGTATGTCGGCGGCGGCCGCAGTTTCCTGGCCCAGATATTCCGCGATGCCGGCGGCGAATATTTCCTGCCCGAAGACCAGAACTCAGGCGGATTGAACCTCGATTTCGAGACGGTGTACAGCAAGACTGCAAATGCCCGCTACTGGCGCATCGTCAACAGTTATAACGGCACTTTCTCGTATGACGCACTGAAGGCTGAAGACGCGCGCTACGCCGACCTCGCCGCGTTCAAGAACAAGGGCGTAATCTACTGCAATATGCGTGAGAAGCCCTTCTACGAGAGTATGCCGGTAGAGCCGGATGTCGTGCTTGCGGATATGATTCATATCCTGCATCCCGAACTGATGCCGGCCGATTATCAACCTGTATTTTACGAATTGCTGCGATGAAACGTCCCGTTGCCGTCGGAATGATATTGCTGGGCGTATCGATTGTCGTCCTGTTCTTCCTGAACCTGTTGTTGGGCTCGGTATCCGTGCCTGCATCACAGGTCCTGAAGATTCTATTCGGCGGTGAAAGCAACGACATCTGGCAGAATATAATACTCAAATCCCGTTTCCCGCAGGCATTGACGGCGCTTGTGGCTGGTGCCGGACTGTCGGTGGCCGGTCTTCAGATGCAGACCGTCTTCCGCAATCCGCTGGCCGGACCGTCGGTGCTCGGCGTAAGTTCCGGCGCAAGCCTTGGGGTGGCCTTCGTGGTGCTGCTCTCCGGCCGTATCGGAGGTATTGCACTCAGCCGCCTCGGATATATGGGTGAATTTGCGATGACCATCGCAGCCATCGTGGGTTCGCTGGCAATAATGGCCCTGATAGTCTATGTGGCGCAGAAAGTCCGCGGCAACGTCACGTTGCTCATAATTGGCGTGATGATAGGCTACGTGGCAACGGCAATCATCGGAGTGCTGAAGTTCTTCAGCGCCGAGGAGGACGTGCGTGCATACGTGGTCTGGGGACTTGGAAGTTTCGCACGCGTATCTGGAGGACAGGTGATGACATTCGTGGCAATAATGGCAGTTCTGCTGCCGCTTTCGTTCCTGCTTGTCAAGACTCTCAACCTGCTCCTGCTGGGCGACGGCTATGCCCGCAACCTCGGTCTGAATGTCAGCCGCGCACGTCTATGGGTAATTATTTGCGCAGGCGTGCTGGTCGCGGTTGTAACTGCATATTGCGGACCTATATCGTTCCTCGGCCTTGCCGTACCGCATCTTTGCCGGGGCATTTTCCGCACCTCGGACCATCGTGTGCTGATGCCCTCGTCGCTGCTCGCCGGTGCTGCGCTGGCCCTGCTTTGCAATCTCATTGCGCGTCTGCCGGGATTTGAGGGTGCATTGCCCGTCAATTCGGTTACGGCGCTTATAGGTGCTCCTGTCGTGGCGGTAGTGCTGTTCCGTCGTAGAAAGGAGGATACTGCAGAATGACGCACGGCAATACCATAGAACTTCACAGCCTCGCGATCGGCTACAGCAATCGGCATTCGGTCAAGACAGTTGCCGAAGGCATCAGCGATACCATTCGCAGCGGCGAACTTACCTGCCTTTTAGGCGAAAACGGCGCCGGCAAATCGACACTCCTTCGCACGCTTTCTGGTTTCCTGCCGCATCTCGGCGGGGAAATAACGATACTCGGCAAACCTCTTTCAGACTACCGTGAAAAGGAACTTGCCACCGTTATAGGCGTTGTCCTGACTGAAAAGACCAATCTGCAGAATATGACCGTGACGGAACTGGTAGGAATGGGCCGCAGCCCTTATACCGGATTCTGGGGCCGCCTGACGGACGAAGACCGCCGTATGGTGGACGAGGCAATGGCCCTGGTCGGCATCGAAGCGCTTGCTTCCCGAATGGTCCAGACGCTCAGCGACGGCGAACGCCAGAAGGTGATGATAGCAAAGGCGCTGGCGCAGAAGACTCCGATTATCTTCCTGGACGAACCTACGGCATTCCTGGATTATCCGAGCAAGGTGGAAATCCTGCATCTGCTGCACCGCCTTTCCCGCGAGATGGGCAAGACCATTTTCCTTTCGACTCACGACCTCGAACTGGCGCTGCAGATTGCAGACCGCCTCTGGCTAATGGCCCGCGGCAGCGGAGTGATTACCGGTACGCCTGAAGACCTGGCGCTTAACGGCACGCTCGACAGGTTTTTCCGTCGCAAGGGAGTGGCGTTCGAGAAACAGACCGGACTGTATCGCATCGAGCCCGAATATCATTCTGCCGTAAGGCTCACGGGCGATGAGATCGCCTGCCAGATGGTGCGCAAGGCTCTTCGCCGCTGCGGGATCGATGCCTCGGCGGAGAATGACGCGCCGATAAGCATTCACGCTGAGCCTGGGCGATTCGTTCTTCGCGAAGCGCGGGGAGGAGAGAAGGTCGCCACGAGCATAGCCCAGTTGCTCGAGTGGCTGTAGGCTGTCGGCCAGTTTTGCTGCGAATATAATTTTACTATATTTGTAGCAGATCAATCATTTAGGTATATGAAACGCGCTTTTGTCGCAGTCCTTGCGATCATCGGTTTTGTCATTTCCGGCCCCGTCGCAATGGGGCAGGAGAGTGCGCGCGACAGCCTTTCGGCTGACGGCCCGTACATCCTGTATCGTGCTGACGGAGTGGAGATCATCGAGGTGGATGTGGACGGCAATATCTCCCGGCAGAAGTATGACAAACTGCCGGAGGATTTCACTTTCCGTGTCACGGACCATAAGGGCAATTATCCTTTCGAGGTCAGTCTGCATCCTTTCTCGCGTGATGAATGGCTGATAACCGATGCGCCCCGCCGCACCTTCGTGATATCCGATCCTCACGGCAAGATGAACTGCGTGATAGATATTCTCTCTGCCGGCGGCGTGATAGATGAAGATCTGCATTGGGCGTATGGCACTGACCGGCTGATAGTCATCGGCGACGTGGCTGACCGTGGCAATGATATGATTGCAATCTATTGGTTTTTCTACCGTCTCCAGAAGGAGGCCGCAGATGCCGGAGGAAGGGTAATAATGATGCTCGGCAATCACGAGCCGATGGATTTCGGCGGCGACCTGCGCTATACCAAGTCCAAATATCCCATCCTGGCCAGGATGCTTGATATGGAATATCGCGAACTGTTCGGTCCCGACAGCGAACTTGGCCGCTGGATTATGAGCTGGAATACCGTCTGCCTGATAGGCGGCGACCTGTATGTGCACGCGGGCGTAGGCGGCGCATTCTACCGCTGGAACCTGCCTTTCGAGCTGATCAACACCCGGATGAGCGAAGTTCTGCCAATGCGAAACCGCGACCGTAAGGCGCTGAGCGATACGCTGGACTTCCTCTACGGTTCATACGGTCCCATCTGGTACCGCGGACTTGTCACTCAGGAGGAACGCCGTCATCCCATTACGCAGGACACTCTGCAAATGCTTCTCGACCGTTATGAAGTGGGACATATCATAGTCGGCCATACAGTCCTTGACAGTGTCACGGCATTTCACGGCGGCCGTGTTATCGGAGTCAACGTGGACAACTCCCACAACCGCAAACATCGGCTTACACGCGCGCTTCTCATTGAAGACGGCCACTATTATTCAGTAAATGATGACGGCGTCAAAACGCTTTTAATTCCCGAATAACGAAATGAAAGAAATCTATCTTGCAGGCGGATGCTTCTGGGGCGTCGAACACTTTTTCAAGGGGGTGGACGGCGTATCCGAGGCTGTTTCCGGTTATGCCAACGGCAATACCGAAAATCCTTCCTATCAGGAAGTTTATACGGATACGACCGGATTCGCCGAGACAGTCAGGGTTGTTTATGATCCGGAAAAGGTGTCTTTGAGGACGCTTCTGGACCTGTTTTTTATGATAATCGATCCCCTTTCGCTGAATCGGCAGGGTGAGGATGCAGGTACGCGCTACCGTACGGGTGTTTATTATTTGGAGCCCACCGATAGGGCGATCATTGAGGAGGCGTTTGCCAAGGTTGAGAAGAGGCTGGGGCAGAAGATCGTTACGGAACTTGAGCCGCTGCGCAATTTCTATCCTGCAGAGGACTATCATCAGGAGTATCTCGACAAGAATCCCGGCGGCTACTGCCATCTTCCACTCAGGGCTTTCAAGTACCTGCGGCTGTGGCAGGACATCGCGCTGTTTCTGGCAGACGAGGAAGATGAAGTGGCACGGATGGCAGATATCTCGGCGCTGATTGCGAGCCGGATGGGTTTCTTCTGGACCGGATTCTACCGCGTCATAGGAGAGCAGCTCGTGCTCGGCCCGTTCCAGGGCGAAGCAGCGTGCCTGCGTATCGGTTATGGCCGTGGCGTGTGCGGTACTGCGTGGAAAGAGCGTAGGACAATAGTCGTTCCGGATGTCGAGCAGTTCCCGGGACATATTGCCTGTTCGTCGCTCTCACGCTCCGAGATAGTCGTACCGGTATTCGATTCCAACCAGAATGTCACTGCAGTCCTCGATATCGACAGCGACCGCCTCGCCGAATTCGACTCTACTGACGCCGCCTGGCTGGAACTGATTGTCGGACTTGTGTAATATTACCGCAGTCGTGATTTTATTCCTCGTGGAGTCCCACTGCGTGGGTAACGGGGACGGAGAAAGCGATGCCTTTGCTGTCAGTGGCAAGACCGGCATCCTGGTAGAGACGGTGCATTACATCGTCCTTGATTTCCTTGGGCACGATAATCATCAGGATCTCCTTGTCCTGCTGGATGGTGATGTTGAAAAACTCTTCCGCTTCCGGATTGGCCGTACCGCGTGCGCGGATGATGGTGCCGCCACGGGCACCTGCCTTCTTGGCTGAATCCATCACGCTCTGTGCGAAACCTGCATTTACGATGCAGAAAATCATTTCGTAGTTTTTGCTATTCATCTTTGACAGTACGTTTATCGTTGCTTAAGAAACCATACACCATCGTACCGATAATGCTCGAAAGCGGTACGGTGACAGCTATGCCGCCGCCATCCTTGACGGTCGAAAACTGCGTGTCCAGGAACTCCAGCAGTTCTTTGATCTTATCCTCGCGGATGACCGCGAAAATTGCGGCGCGCGAAGACTGGTTGAGACCGAGATAATTCATAATGGCACGCTCAGAAGTGCCGCTTACCAATGTCGCAATCTGCATATTGATCTCGGCAGACTGGATCAGGTTGGCGTAATACCTGAGTTTAGAGGCATTGACTATAACGATCAGCAACTCCAGTTTGGCCGGAGCGACGTTGCGGACATATGTAGGAGTGTTTTCGCTCATTACTCAAAATAGATTATCTGTTCGTCATCGGCAGCAAGAATGCGGCGCATTGCCTTGTTGCTGCGCGCCTTACCTCCCACGACAGAACGGAAACCGAGTGCCTGTATAGTTATGAGAGGCGTCATCGCCACCATTGCCACGATACCGAATGCGAGCGAAAGCACCTCTGCTTCGCCGTTCAGTGCCACGCAGGCACCGATTGCCATAGGCAGGATGAAACTCGAAGTCAGCGGACCGCTGGCCACGCCGCCGGAGTCAAATGCGATTGCCGTATAGAGCTTCGGAACGAAGAATGACAGTCCCAGCGACAGCAGGTATCCGGGTATCAGGTAGTAGAGCAGCGAGAAACCGAATATGATACGTACGATGGACAGGCATATCGAAATGCCGACGCCGATTGAAAGTGCGGTCATCATCTGGCGGCGCGTAACCTGCCCGTTGGTAATCTCCTCGACCTGCTGGTTGAGGACGTGAACTGCAGGCTCTGCAAGTACCACTACGAAACCGATGATGAAACTGAGCACGATCAGCAGTTTCTCGTTGTACTCTGCCAGTTGGATTCCCATCTTGTAGCCGATCGGCATAAATCCGACAGTCACCGCGGTAAGGAAAATGACGAGACCGAGGAACGTAAACAGGATGCCGAACGCTATGGTGATAAGTTTCTGACGGGGAAGTTTGAGAACAACTAACTGAAGTACGATGAAGAATCCCACGATGAGTGCGAGCGACTTGCCGACTTCGCCCATCGTCCTGAGCAGTTCAGACCAGATGCCGCCTTCAAGCAGGGTGTCCATATTGTAATCCGGGACGGAATAAGAAAGACTTCCGTCGGAGAAAAGCGAGAGGAAGAGGACTGCGATGATAGGACCGATCGAGCAGAGAGCGATCAGGCCGAAACTGTTCTCATTTGCGTGGCGTCCGCCGACGGTCAACGCTATACCAACGCCGAGTGCCATTATGAACGGTACTGTGATAGGACCGGTGGTGACACCGCCTGAATCATAAGTAAGCGGCAGCAGAGCGACCTTGACGGTGCCATATAGCAGTGCGGCAAGCGAAAAGAGCATCAGGTAGAAAAAGAGCAGTATGGTGGTAAGGTCCCCTTTGGAGAGGATTTTGAGAACTGCCAGCAACAGGAATATACCTACACCGATACCCACGGTAACGAGCAGCATCGTCCCGTTCATTATGGAACTGACCTGTTCGGCGAGGACCGAAAGGTCCGGCTCCGCAACCGTAATCAGCAGGCCCATAATGAAACAGACCAGCAGAAGAATGCTCGCTTTTTTGCTCTTTGTAAGTCCTTCGCCAATATGTTGACCCATAGGCGTCATCGCCAGGTCTGCGCCCAGGTTGAACAGCGCGATGCCCAGGATAAGCAGAAGTGCCGAACCAACGAAAACTGCCATCTCGTGCGGTGTTAGACTTACCAGCGGAGTGAGTGACAGAATCAGCACTATAAGTCCGACCGGAAGGACCGAAGTGAGGGCCTCTTTCAGTTTGTTAAACAGTGATTTGCTCATTATCTGACCGGGTGTACGTGGTTGTTTCGCGAATGACAAAGGTAATAA
>CAMZIP010000061.1 GCA_947307265.1 uncultured Bacteroidales bacterium
GTTGTCGAGGAACGGCATATCTTCGTCGCGGACGATCTTCGCTACGATACCCTTGTTACCGTGGCGGCCTGCCATCTTGTCACCCACGCGGATCTTACGCTTCTTGGCAACATAGACCTTCGCCATCTGCATAATACCCGAAGGCAGTTCATCACCGATGGTGAGGTTGTAGTTGACGCGCTTCTCTTCTGCATCGATCTCCTTGAATGCAAGCAGGTAATTGTTGATCAGCTGCTTGATCATATCGTTGGTCTTCTTGTCGCTCGTCCACTTCAGCGGGTTGACGTTGAAGTAGTCGATGCCTTCAAGAGCCTCGCGGCTGAAGTTGCTTGCCTTCGGAATGAGGACGACGCCGTCGCGGTCATTCACGCCGGAACTCTTCTTGCCGTCGAGCAGGATGCAAAGTTTGTCGATGAACAGTGCGAACAGGTCTTCCTTCTTCTTGGTGAATGCCTGCTTTGCTGCCTCGATCTCTTCCTTCTGCTTGGAGTTGCCCTTCTTGCCGCCTTCCTTGACGACGCGACGGAACAGACGGGTGCCGATGATGGTACCGGACAGTGAAGGAGAAGCCTTCAGTGAAGCGTCCTTGACATCGCCGGCCTTGTCGCCGAAAATAGCCCTCAGCAGTTTCTCTTCCGGTGAAGGATCGCTCTCGCCCTTAGGCGTGATCTTACCGATGAGGATATCGCCCGGTTCGACGTGTGCGCCGACGCGGATGATACCGTTCTTGCCAAGGTCCTTGGTAGCGTCATCGCTGACGTTCGGAATATCGGAAGTAAGTTCCTCCATACCGCGCTTGGTATCACGGACTTCCATAATGTACTCGTCCACGTGGATCGAGGTCAGGATGTCCTCGCGTACCATACGCTCGGAGAGAACGATTGCATCCTCGAAGTTGTATCCCTTCCAAGGCATAAATGCCACCTTCAGGTTGCGGCCCAGTGCGAGTTCGCCGTTCTGGGTTGCATAACCTTCGGTCAGAATCTGTCCCTCGACGACCTTGTCGCCCTTGCGGACGATAGGAGTCAGGTGGATAGAAGTGCTCTGGTTGGTCTTGCGATACTGAGGAAGCTGATATACGGTCACCTCGGGTGCGAAGCTAACGAACTTCTCAGCCTCGGTGCGGTCGTAACGGATATGGATTTCGCGTGCATCGACGAACGTGACGACACCCTTGCGCTCTGCGACAATCTGGGTACGGGAGTCACGGGCGACGGGGCCTTCGAGACCGGTACCGACGATCGGGGCTTCAGGCTTGATGATAGGCACTGCCTGGCGCATCATATTGGAGCCCATCAGCGCACGGTTAGCATCGTCGTGCTCGAGGAACGGAATCAGGGAAGCCGCGATGGAAGCGATCTGGTTGGGCGCAACGTCCATCAGGTCGATGCCATCCTTGCGCAGCACCGGGAAATCGGCGCCGAGACGGCACTTGATACGCTCGTCGAGAATGTCGCCGTCATCTGCAACGTTGATGTTGGCCTGAGCGACGATCTTGTTCTCTTCCTCTTCTGCGCTGTAGTAGGAGAGACCTTCCGGAGAGAGGTCCACCTTGCCACCGACGACGCGGCGGTAAGGAGTCTCGATGAAACCGAGGTCATTGATCTTTGCATAGACGCAGAGCGAGGAGATAAGACCGATGTTCGGGCCTTCAGGAGTCTCGATAGGGCAGAGACGTCCGTAGTGGGTGTAGTGCACGTCGCGGACCTCGAAGCCTGCACGCTCGCGGGACAGACCGCCCGGACCCAGAGCCGAAAGACGGCGCTTGTGCGTCATCTCTGCCAGAGGGTTGGTCTGGTCCATAAACTGCGAGAGCTGGCTCGTCGCGAAGAACGAGTTGATCACCGAAGAGAGCGTCTTTGCGTTGATGAGTTCGGTCGGGGTGAACACTTCGTTGTCACGGACGTTCATCTTTTCGCGGATGGTACGTGCCATACGGCTCAGACCGACGCTGAACTGATTTGCAAGCTGCTCGCCGACCGTACGGATACGGCGGTTGCTCAGGTGGTCGATATCGTCAACCTGTGCCTCCGAGTTGATCAGGTGCACGAGGTATTTGATAATCTCGATGATGTCTTCCTTGGTCAGGATGCGGACATCCGGGGCGGTGGTCAGGCCGAGCTTCTTGTTGAGGCGGTAACGGCCGACTTCACCCAGATCGTAACGCTTGTCGGAGAAGAAGAGCTTCTCGATGACGTCGCGTGCGGTCTCCTCATCCGGCGGTTCGGAGTTGCGGAGCTGCCGGTAGGTGTAATATATCGCTTCACGCTGAGTGTTACACTGGTCTTTCTGCAGCGTGTTGTAGATAATCTCGTAACTCTTGGTGACCTCGTCTTCCTTGCGGATGAGGATTGTGTTTACACCAGAATCGAGAAGTTCCTGGATGTGCGATTCCTCCAGGACTGTTTCGCGCTCGACGATGGGGGACGAACGCTGGATGTAGACGACCTCGCCGGTCTCTTCATCCACGTAGTCCTCGTTCCAGGTCTTCAGGACGCTGGCCGCCATCTTCTTGCCGAGGCATTTGCGGAGATTTTCTTCGGTGACTTCCACCTCGTCGGCAAGGCTGAAAATGTCAAGGATGTCCTTGTCAGTCTCGTAACCGATGGTACGGAGGAGGGTAGTTACCGGTAACTTTTTCTTGCGGTCGATGTATGCGTACATCACGTTGCTGATGTCAGTCGCAAACTCGATCCACGATCCACGGAATGGAATGATACGCGCCGAATAAAGTTTCGTACCGTTGGCGTGCAGGCTCTGTCCGAAGAATACGCCCGGAGAGCGGTGCAGCTGCGATACTACGATTCGCTCCGATCCGTTGATGACGAATGTACCGCGAGGGGTCATATACGGAATTGCGCCAAGATATACGTCCTGGACTGCCGTCTCGAAATCTTCGTGCTGCTCGTCCGTGCAGGAGAGCTTCAGCTTGGCCTTGAGCGGAACGCTGTAGGTCAGGCCGCGGTCGAGACATTCATCTATCGAATAGCGCGGCGGATCGATGAAGTAATCGATGAACTCGAGGTTGAAGTTGTTGCGGGTGTCGGTGATGGGAAAAACTTCCTGGAACACCTTGAACAGTCCTTCGTTCTTGCGGTTTTCGGATGAGGTGTCAAGCTGGAAAAAATCCTTGAAGGACTTGAGCTGCACCTCGAGAAAATCCGGAAACTCGAGAATATTTTTCGATGTCGCGAATGTAATACGCTGATTAGTAGGTTTTTGCGGCATTGTATGAAAGACGGTTTAAAGTAAACTTTTTTTTACGACAAAAAGGTTTAGGGCCTAAACCACGGCCCTAAACCCGAACTTCTGCCCCCGTAGGGGAGAACAGGGGATGAATGTTATTTAAGTTCAACTTCTCCGCCTGCCTCTTCGAGAGCTGCCTTAATCTGTTCAGCTTCGGCCTTAGAAACCTTCTCCTTAATCTTAGCGTTAGGTGCCTGGTCTACCAGATCCTTAGCCTCTTTGAGACCGAGACCGGTGAGCTCCTTGACAGCCTTAACCATCTGGAGTTTAGCCTGACCTGCCGATACGAGGATAACGTCGAATGCGCTCTGTTCTGCTTCAGCTGCAGCACCGCCTTCAGCGGGGCCTGCCATAACAACTGCTGCCGCAGCGGGCTCGATTCCGTACTCATCCTTGAGAATCTGAGCAAGTTCCTGAACGTCCTTTACGGTAAGATTGACGAGTTCTTCCGCAAGAGCTTTGATGTCTGCCATAATTGTTTTATTTTTTGATTTGTTATTGTTTTAATACTTATTCTGCTGCCTCTCCATCTTTCTTGGCGTTCTCCAGAGCAGAAATAACTCTGCGGATAGGAGACTGGAGGAGTCCGATAATCTCGCCGATCATCTCTTCACGAGACTTGATGTTCACGAGGATGCCGAGCTGGTTCTCGCCGACATAGCTGCATTCCTGCAGATATGCACTCTTGAGCGAGGGCTTGCCGAACTTTGCGCCGTACTCCTTGATGACCTTTGCAGGTGCACTGGGAGCGCCGGTGGTGAACATAATGGCGGTATTGCCTTCGAGCGTGGGGTAGAGGTCTTCAAGCTGCTGAACGCCGATCTGCATCATTGCCTTGTGGAGCAAAGTGTTCTTCACGACTTCGAGCTTGATGCCGTTTTCGAAGCAGGCACGGCGGAGAGCGGACGTATTTTCAGCGTTGAGGCCGGAAATGTCGGCAAGGTAGAAATTGGGATTCTCCTTGATCTGTGCCGCTATCTTTTCAATAATCTGAGCTTTGAGTTCTTTTCTCATAATTGCAAAAATTTTTATTCAGCAGCGCCGATTGCCTTACTGTCTATGCAGATACCCGGGCTCATCGTAGAGGAGAGATATACGCTCTTGACGTAAGTACCCTTGAGAGCCTGAGGCTTAAGTTTAATGATAGTATTGACCAGCTCGGTAGCATTCTCTGCAATCTGCTCGGCGGTGAAGGACACCTTACCGATACCTGCGTGAACGATACCCTGCTTGTCAACCTTGAAGTCGATCTTACCAGCCTTTACATCCTTGACTGCAGATGCGATATCCATCGTTACCGTACCGGTCTTGGGGTTAGGCATCAGGCCGCGGGGACCGAGGATACGACCGATAGCACCGATCTTACCCATCACTGAAGGGGTACAGATGATGACATCCACATCGGTCCAGCCACCCTTGATCTTCTCGATATAGTCGTCAAGTCCGACGAAGTCTGCACCGGCCTCCTTGGCCTCAGTCTCCTTATCGGGTGTACAGAGCACCAGCACGCGGACCTGCTTACCGGTTCCGTGAGGGAGCGTAACCACACCGCGGACCATCTGGTTGGCCTTGCGGGGGTCGACACCAAGACGCACGGAGAGTTCGACTGTAGAATCGAACTTCGTGTAGGAAACCTCCTTCAGCAAAGCGCAAGCCTCGAGCAACTTATACTGCTTGCCTTCTTCGACTTTGGCGACAGCAGCCTTATGGTTTTTTGTAAGTTTAGCCATTGCGTTGTGATTATTTTATTGTACATCGGCAGGAAACTCGCCTTCGACGGTGACACCCATACTGCGGGCTGTGCCGGCGACCATACTCATAGCCGATTTCTCGGTGAAAGCGTTGAGGTCGGGCATCTTCTCTTTCGCGATCTCGCGAACCTGGGCCCAGGTAAGGGTAGCAACCTTCTTCCTGTTAGGTTCAGACGAAGCGGTCTGAATCTTGGCAGCCTCTTTGATGAGGATTGCCACAGGCGGCTGTTTTACTTCAAAAGAAAAAGACTTGTCGCTGTATACGGTAATAACTACCGGTAATACCTTGCCGGCTTTGTCTTGTGTGCGGGCGTTAAACTGCTTGCAGAAATCCATAATGTTAACACCCTTCGAACCGAGGGCCGGTCCTACGGGCGGGGACGGATTGGCGGCGCCGCCTTTAATCTGCAGTTTGATAAACCCGGCAATTTCTTTAGCCATAATGTTTAAAAATTAATTGTTCTTTGTGACTTGAGCAAAATTCAACTCCAGAAGGGTCTTGCGTCCGAAGATCTTGACCATTACCTTCACCTTGCGCTTGTCGTCCATAATCTCCTCGACATCTCCGTCGAATCCGTTGAACGGGCCGTCAATAACCTTGACTGCCTCGCCGACGACAAACGGCACAAGCGTTTCTTCATCTGCTGCGGCGAGGGCATCGACATTACCGAGAATCCTGTTCATCTCATCTTCTCCGATGGGAGAGGGGATACGGTGGTCTTTGTCCTTGCCTTCGCAGAGGAATCCGGCAACGTTGGGAAGGCTGGGAATGAGAGCCAGGATTTCAGGCGTAAGCACGCACTCGACCAGGACGTAACCCGAATAAAGAATACGCTCGGCGCTGACGCGCTTGCCATTCTTGATCTGGTAATACTTTTCGGTCGGGATGAGTACCTGCGTAAGGACGTTACCGAGATTGCGGGCTTCAACCTCTTTCTCGATGTATTCCTTGGCCTTCTTCTCCTTGCCGCCGGCAGTGCGGACGACATACCATCTCTTTACGTTCTCTTCAGCCATAATCTTTCGTTAAAGCGAGTAGATACCGGTCATCACGTTTTTAATGACCAGGTCCATCAGCCACACGATGACCGTGAGAATGGCAGTTACCACCATCACGAGGACAGCGGAGCTCTGCAGTTCTGACCAACTCGGCCAGGTCACCTTGGTGGTGAGTTCTTTGTAAGATTCCCTTACGTATGTTCCAATTTTACTCATTGTTATTAGGTTGCGGCCGGGATTGTTTGGAAGCGGGTAACCCGCGGCCAGTTTAATAACGGCACCGGTGCGTAACCGCCGGTGGAAAGCAGGGGAAGCAGGATTCGAACCCACATCGACGGTTTTGGAGACCGCTGAACTACCCTTGTTCTATTCCCCTAAATATGGCCGGACCCTTGCGGATCCGACCATAGGCTAATAATCGATCAAGCGGGAAAAGGCTTAGTCGAGAATCTTGGTAACCTGACCGGAACCGACCGTACGGCCACCTTCGCGGATTGCGAAACGAAGACCTTCGTTCAGAGCGACAGGGTAGATGAGCTCAACCTTGATAGCCACGTTGTCACCCGGCATCACCATCTCAACGCCTGCAGGAAGTTCGATCTCACCGGTAACGTCGAGCGTACGGATGAAGAACTGAGGGCGATAGTGATTGTGGAACGGAGTGTGACGGCCGCCCTCTTCCTTCTTCAGGACGTAGATAGCTGCCTCAAAGTGCTTGTGCGGGGTGATGGTGTTCGGGTGAGCGATCACCTGGCCACGCTTGACTTCCTTCTTGTCGATACCGCGGAGGAGCAGACCAACGTTGTCACCTGCCTCACCTGTGTCGAGGATCTTGCGGAACATCTCGACGCCGGTAACGACGGACTTCTTGGGCTCTTCACCAAGACCGATAATCTGAACTTCGTCGCCAACCTTGACAACACCAGTCTCGATACGGCCGGTAGCAACGGTACCACGACCCGTGATGGAGAAGATATCCTCGATAGGCATCAGGAACGGCTTCTCATTGTCACGAACCGGAAGCGGGATGTACTCGTCAACTGCATCCATCAGCTCCATTACCTTCTCTTCCCACTGAGGATCGCCGTTGAGGGCGCCGAGTGCGGAACCACGGATGACGGGAGCGTTGTCGCCGTCGAAGTCATAGAAGCTAAGAAGCTCACGAACCTCCATCTCTACGAGGTCGATCATCTCAGGATCGTCAACAATGTCAACCTTGTTGAGGAAGACAACGATACGGGGGACGTTGACCTGGCGTGCGAGAAGGATGTGCTCGCGGGTCTGCGGCATCGGACCGTCGGTAGCTGCAACCACGAGGATTGCACCGTCCATCTGAGCTGCACCAGTGACCATATTCTTGACATAGTCAGCGTGGCCAGGGCAGTCGACGTGCGCATAGTGGCGAGTAGCCGTCTGGTACTCGACGTGTGCGGTGTTAATGGTGATACCACGCTCTTTCTCTTCCGGAGCGTTATCGATCTGGTCGAAGGTCTTGACCTCGGAGAGGCCCTTCTTTGCCAGCACGGTGGTGATGGCAGCGGTCAGAGTGGTCTTACCATGGTCGACGTGGCCGATGGTACCGATGTTTACGTGCGGTTTGTCTCGCTTAAAGGTTTCTTTTGCCATAATTTTAATTTTTATGAGTTATTTGGAGCCGGTGGTGAGAATTGAACTCACGACCTCTTCCTTACCAAGGAAGCGCTCTACCCCTGAGCTACTCTGGCCGATAATTGGAGCGGAAGACGAGGTTCGAACCCGCGACCCTCAGCTTGGAAGGCTGATGCTCTA
>CAMZIP010000062.1 GCA_947307265.1 uncultured Bacteroidales bacterium
TCGTGCGCCAGATGACGGTCGTAGGCGAACTGGCTCACGAAATGGTATCCTCCGATCAACCGGAGCGGATTGAAAAACCAGCGGCGAAGGTACATTTCACAAGTCATCAGAAGGCTCTGCGGAAGACTGCCCTTGGCGCAACGGTGACTCAGGCAAGGCAGGAAATACCCGCGGGAACACCGTTCGCAGACAGCACCGCCGCCATCCATAAACAGATATCCGGGACATACCAGCCGATAGTCGTGAACCGTATGAACAACCGGTATATGATGGCGCCGAAGCACTTTCAACACCGAAGGAGAAAGCCCCCCCCAGATTAGATGAACGTGAGCTATATCCGGCTTCTCCTTCTCGAGGAGCCGTTCCAGCGCCTTTGCCGCGCTGCGGTTATAGCAATAAGAGACTGCAGTCCCGATAGCAGATGAAGGCCTCTCGGGGAAGAACTCCGACTGGGGACACGGAACGTTGCGTTCATCGGCAAAACTGAACCACAGCACCTCGTGACCGTGTGCCGCAAGCAGTCGCCCCGTCTGGAAATAGACGGTCTCGGAACCACCCTTCCGGTAGTGGAAATTATTTAGCAGGAGTACCTTCATCCTATGCTTACGAAAATACACTTCCCCCCGGAGTTTCCCGGAGGGAGTGCAGTATCATTTATCAGTTCTTGCCTTATTCAGCCGTCGCCAGCGGGCTGGGGACTTTGTAAACGCGGGTTGCAAGCTCCTTGTCAAGCTGATAAACGCCGTACTTGTTGTCGCCGGCCATCTCGAAGCTGTCGATGAGCTCGCGTGCATTCTCCTCCTCCTCGACCTGCTCGTCAACGAACCAGTTGAGGCGGTTGATGCTTGCGAAATCCATATCCTCGTGAGCGATGACAGCGAGGTTGTGGATGAGCGAGGTGACTACCTTCTCGTGCTCGAGGGTCTTCTTGAACATATCCAGAGGGGTCTTCCACTTGGTGTCAACCTTGGCGATGGGCTTCAGGACGACCTTCGCACCCTGGCTGTTAAGATAGTTCATAAAGATGCGGGCGTGGTCCTGCTCCTCGCGGAACTGGATGAAGAACCAGTTTGCTACACCTTTGAGGCCCTTGTCCTCTGCGTCGAGGGACATAGAGAGATAGAGATAAGCCGACCAGAGCTCTGCATTGATCTGCTCATTGATTGCATCGTGAAGTTTCTTGCTAATCATAATAGTAGTTTTTAGATTCTGCGAAGATAACGATTTTTCGTAAGGATTGCTAAATTTGCCCCCGCAAAAATGAAAGATATGAAACACCTGATGACAGTCATCGCGGCCGCGGCAATCGCCTGCAGCTGCAGTCCGAAAAACGAAGTTGCAGAGATCAACGGCATTCGCACCGGAGACCTCGTTTTCGCCGGTCTTCCCTACTCCTATTCGCTCGACCACGAGAATGAAACCGAGGGCAGCATCGCCGCAGCCATCGCCGCAGCAACCGCGCACGACTCCGTCAATTATATCCATACGGCAATCGCCGAAGTGGCCAATGATACGCTCTGGATTATCGATGCCACACTCGCCCACGGCGTTGACCGCCATCCCTGGGAAGTATTCATCAGCGACTTTACGCTCAAGGACGGCTCGGAGCCGATAATCCGCGTCCGCCGTCTGTCCGATACGACCGGCGTCTGCTCGTTCGTCGAGGCGGCAAAACAGTATGTCGGCCTGCCCTACGACCTCTCGTTCCGCGAAGGCAATGACGCATACTACTGCACCGAGCTGGTCCGCGCCTCCTACGTCACCCCGGAGGGAGAGCATCTTTTCGAGGCTATCCCTATGAATTTCAACGGCCCCGACGGAGAACTGCCGCTTTACTGGCGCCAGATTTTCGAGCGCATCGGAGAGCCTGTTCCGAGCGGCGAAGACGGCACCAATCCGAACCAGATGTACACCTCCCCAATCCTCGTCCCGGTAGCATTTTGACACGCACTTCTGTATTTACATTTGCTAATGTCAAAAATAGTCCGTACCTTGTCAAATTAAACTAAACCTACCTGCAGTACACTGTATGGACATTAAAGACCTGGGCGGCAACGCCGTAAAAGGCAATATTCTGGCTATCAACACCGGCTCGACTACAACGAAGATCGGTTATTTCACCGATGGCCACCTTGCCTTCGAGCAGAAGCTCGAACATTCAGCAGAAGATATTTCCAAGTTTAACTATGTAATGGATCAGGAGCCGATGCGCCGCAAGGCCATCCTCGACTTCCTCGAAACCAAAGGCATCGCACTTACCGACATCGATCTGGTAATGGCCCGCGGCGGCCTCTTCACCCCCGTCATCACGGGCGTCTATGAGGTCAACGAGGATATGAAGGAGTCGCTCATCAGCGGCCGCGACGGAGTCCACGCCTGCAACCTGAGCGCCACCATCGCTGACGCGGTGGTCAAGGCCGTCAATGCAGAGCACGCCAAGAAAGGCGACAGCCCGCGCTACGGTACCTGTCGCGCTTACGTGGCAGACCCGCCGATGGCAGATGAGATGCTCCCCGAATGCCGCATCTGCGGTCTTCCGGAGTTCCGCCGCATCACCCTCTTCCACGCCCTCAACTCGCGCGCCATCGTGCGCCTCGATGTGAGGGAGCATTCCGGCTGCGGAGCAGACTTCACGGCTATCGTCGCGCATATGGGCGGCGGAGTGACAGTCTCATTGCACCGTGGCGGCACCGTCATCGACACGACCAACGGCGTGGGCGGCGACGGCCCGATGACTCCCGAACGTGCCGGTACCTGCCCTCCCAACCAGCTGGTTGAGATGTGTTTCAGCGGCCAGTACACCAAGGACCAGATTATGAAGAAACTGGTCGGCAAGGGTGGCGCGGTCGCATACTTCGGTACCAACGATATGCGCACCATCGAGGAGAAGGCCATTGCAGGCGAGCACGATTACGTGATGTTCGTCGAGGCATTCTGCCTCAACATCGCGAAGGCCATCGCAGCCGAATCTGCAACCGTCTGCGGCAAGGTTGACGCAGTCATCCTGACGGGCGGTATCGCTTACAGCAAATTCATCACTGAAAAGATTGCCGCGCGCGTGAAACATATCGCGCCGGTAACCATATATCCCGGCGAAGACGAGCTTTCGTCGCTGGCCGAGAACGGCTATATGGTCCTGGCCGGCAAGGCAAAGATTCACACCTATGCCAAGGGCCGCATAATTGAAGACTAAACCAATAAACCTTAATCATTTTTTAGTAATGGAGAACATCGACTATTCAAAGCGTTCGTTCAGCTACTACCCGACCAATGCCATCATCACCAGCAAATGCATCGACGGCAAGTGGTCAGCACCTGAAATTAATACAGATTTCAACCTTTCGCTCCACTGCTTCGCGGGCATTTTCCATTATGCTCCCTCCTGCTTCGAGGGAATGAAGGCATACCGCGGCGTAGATAACCGCATCCGCCTCTTCCGTCCCGACGAGAATGCAAAGCGTATGATCAGCAGCGCAAACTACCTCGATATGCCTGCACCTTCGGTGGAAATGTTCGTCGAAATGTGCAAGATGTGCGTTATCGCAAACTGGGAGTTCATTCCCCCGTGCGATTCGGCAGGTTCGCTCTATCTGCGCCCCATCCTTATCGGTATCAACCCTCAGCTGGGTATCCGTTCGTCAAAGGACGTGATGTTTGCAGTTATGGCATCGGGCGTCGGCACTTACTCCGGTGCGAAGATTCTCGTTCCCGGCACGGCAGTGCTCTCCCGCAACTATGACCGCGCCGCTACGTTCGGCTCCGGCGGTTACAAGCTCGGCGCCAACTACGCACAGTCGCTGCACGCTTACAATATCGCACACAATCTCGGATACCGCGAACTTCTGTTCCTGGATACCGCAACCCATACCCATATCGAGGAATTCGGTTCATCCAACTTCTTCGCTATCAAGAACGGCTGCTATATTACGCCTGACAGCACGAGCGTACTTCCGTCCATCACCAACAAGAGCCTCCGCACCGTCGCAGAGGAGCTGGGCCTGAAGGTCGAGCGCCGCAAGATCTATGTCGAGGAACTTGCAGAAATGGAAGAAGTCAACTCCTGCGGTACCGCAGTGGTCATCACTCCGATCTGCTCCATCGACGACAAGCCGAGCCTCGAGAGCAACGAAGTCACCCGTACCTACAAGTTCAGCGACACCGTCGGCCCTGTCAGCGAGAAGCTGTACAAGCGCATCGTAGGCATCCAGAAGGGTATGGAAGAAGATACTTACGGCTGGTGCCAGTTCGTGGAGAAATAGCCGGGATGGAAGAGGTTCTCAGTCGCGTCAGTTCGCTTATCGACAGCCACCGTGCGGATGAGGCTATTGCCGAGGCACGTGCCTGGCTCGACGGCGGAGGCGCCCCTTCGGAGCAGCTTTATTACCTGATGGGGAATGCGTGGCGCAAAAAGGGTGACTGGCAGAAAGCCATCGACAGTTGGCTGGAGGCAGTCGCCATCAATCCCGAAAGCCCCGCCCGTGAAGCGCTGGAGTTTGCCGACGAGATCCTCTCCTTCTATAATAAGGATATGTACAACCAATAAAATAACAACAGTATGGCCAAAATGAAAGGTGCGACCGTAGTCGATATCGAGCGCTGCAAGGGATGCCGCCTCTGTGTGGTAGCGTGCCCTCTGAACGTGCTCGCCCTGACTACGAAGAACGTCAACCAGAAAGGTTACAACTATGCTGAAGCCGTCAAAGAGGACACCTGCACGGGATGCTCTTCCTGCGCTATCGTCTGCCCTGACGGCTGTATCACCGTTTACCGCAAAAAGGAGGAATAAGTATGGCAGAGAATGAAATTACCCTGATGAAAGGCAATGAGGCCATCGCTCACGCAGCCATCCGCTGCGGTTGCGACGGCTACTTCGGCTACCCTATCACTCCTCAGTCCGAAGTCCTCGAGACTCTTGCCGAGCAGAAGCCTTGGGAAACGACCGGTATGGTCGTGGTCCAGGCCGAAAGTGAAGTTTCCTCCATTAATATGGTCTATGGCGGCGCCTGCACCGGCAAGCGCGTTATGACCTCGTCTTCCAGCCCGGGCGTCAGCCTGATGCAGGAAGGCATCTCCTATCTCGCAGGTGCGGAACTTCCCGCACTCGTCGTCAACGTTCAGCGCGGCGGCCCCGGTCTGGGCACCATCCAGCCTTCCCAGGCTGACTATTTCCAGACGGTCAAGGGCGGCGGCCACGGCGACTATCGCCTCATCACCCTTGCTCCGGCTTCGGTGCAGGAGATGGCGGATTTCGTCGATCTGGCATTCGAACTTGCATTCCGCTACCGCAATCCCGCTATGATTCTCTCTGACGGCGCTATCGGCCAGATGATGGAGAAGGTTGTCCTTCCTCCGTTCAAGCCCCGCCGCACCGAGGAGCAGATCGCCAAGGAGTGCCCGTGGGCTACCATCGGTCGCAAGGGCGGTCGCAAACCCAATATCATCACCTCTCTCGAACTCCGTTCCGAGGAAATGGAGATCAATAACCTCCGCATCCAGGCGAAGTATCGCGAGATCGAGAAGAAAGAAATCCGCTTCGAAGAATACAAGACCGACGATGCTGAATACCTGATCGTGGCATTCGGTTCGGCGGCTCGTATCGCCAAGAAGGTTATCGCTATCGCCCGCGAGCAGGGTATAAAGGTCGGTCTGCTGCGTCCTATCACGCTGTGGCCGTTCCCTTCCGCAAAGATTGCGGAACTCGGCCAGAGGATGAAGGGCATCCTTACGCTGGAAATCAACGCCGGTCAGATGGTCGAGGACGTTCGCCTCGCCGTCGAGTGCAAGGTTCCCGTCCAGTATTTCGGCCGTCTCGGCGGTATCATTCCCGAGCCGGAGGAAGTCGTAGAGGTACTCAAGAAAATGGTTAAATGAGTTTGAATTATGACAAGAGAAGAAATCATACGAGAGGAGAATCTGGTTTATAAGAAACCGGAATTGCTCAACGATGTCCCGATGCACTACTGCCCCGGCTGCAGCCACGGCGTTGTGCACAAACTGATCTCGGAAGTCATCGCAGAGATGGGATTACAGGAGAAGTCCATCGGTATCTCACCGGTCGGCTGCGCTGTTTTCGCATACAAGTATATCGATATCGACTGGCAGGAAGCTGCCCACGGCCGCGCTCCGGCGCTGGCTACGGCTGTCAAGCGTCTGCTTCCGGACCGTCTGGTCTTCACCTACCAGGGTGACGGCGACCTTGCCTGCATCGGTACCGGCGAGACTATTCACGCCCTCAACCGCGGCGAGAACATCACCATCATTTTCATCAACAATGCCATTTACGGTATGACCGGCGGCCAGATGGCTCCGACCACACTGCTTGGTATGAAGACTGTCACCTGCCCTTACGGCCGCGACCCGAAACTTCACGGCTATCCCCTTAAGATGACCGAGATCGCCGCTACTCTCGAGGGTACCTGCTACGTCACCCGCCAGAGCGTCCAGAACGTCGCCTCCATCCTGAAGGCAAAGCGTGCTATCCGCAAGGCGTTTGAGTATTCGATGCAGGGCAAGGGCTCGAACCTGGTGGAGATTGTTTCTACCTGCAACACGAACTGGAAGATGACTCCTGAGAAGGCTAACCAGTGGATGGAAGAGAATATGTTCCCTTACTATCAGCTCGGCGACCTCAAGGATAATGGCAACAAATAAAACTGAAACGGTATGACACACGAAATTATTATTTCCGGATTCGGAGGACAGGGTGTCCTCTCGATGGGCAAGATTCTGGCTTATTCGGGCCTGATGGAAGGCAAGGAAGTGACGTGGATGCCGGCTTACGGCCCGGAACAGCGCGGCGGTACGGCCAATGTCACCGTTATCGTCAGTGATGAGCCTGTCTCTTCGCCTATCCTCAGCAGTTATGACGTGGCTATCGTTCTCAATCAGCCTTCACTTGACAAGTTCGAACCGAAGGTCAAGAAGGGCGGTATCCTGATCTATGACGGCAACGGTATCAATATGCCGCCGAAGCGCAAGGACATCAATGTCTATCGCATCGACGCTATGGATACGGCTGCCAAGCTCAATATGATCAAGGTCTTCAATATGATGATTCTCGGCGGTCTTATGAAGGTCCGTCCTGTGGTCACGATCGAAAGTGTCCTCAAGGCTCTCCGCAAGACTCTCCCCGAGCGTCACCATCACCTTATTCCTATGAATGAGGAAGCTATCCGCAAGGGTATGGAGATCATCGTCAAGGAGAACTAAGGCGCACGCCTACCTATATAAATAAAGGTGACTCGAAAGAGCCACCTTTATTTTTCTCCACCATGCTGCGCGCAGCCGGCGAAGCCGGCGGTCAAAAGCCGGAGAGAGGTTCCGGAATTACCAGAGGGAGATCGGCGGGAGGAAGATGGGATCTTCGAGCTGGGAGGCGGCGAGCGGGCGCGGCGATGCCGTCAGGACCGTCTCGCACAGCGGAGTCGTATATTTCTGCTTCTCAGTTCTCATAAAGACTCCTACATTCCCATACCGCCGTCAATCTGGATAACCTGTCCCGTGACATACGACGAGAGGTCGCTACCCAGGAAGAGGCATACCTTGGCAACCTCTTCGGGAGTACCGCCGCGGCGCAGCGGGATGCGCGACTCCCACGACTTGAGCATCTCGGGATCCAGCTTGGCCGTCATCTCCGTCAGGATAAATCCGGGAGCGACGATATTGGCGCGTAC
>CAMZIP010000063.1 GCA_947307265.1 uncultured Bacteroidales bacterium
GGCAAGGCCCATAATCGCATTCCAGCGCATATCCTCGTTGAAGACCTCGTAAGTCTTGGGCTGCTCGATGAACGGAGCCAGTTTTTCGGGATCGGTGCGGTCGGGAACGCGGAGCACCATACCTCCGTAGTGAGGCTCCAGACCCCAGACCTTAAGATAACCGGTCGAGGGAACGAGGCGGCCGTAATAATAATCCGGCGTATCGCCCAGCGAATAGTAATCAGTATAAACCTGACCGGAGGTCTCGAAGAGTTTCACCTTGTCGTCATAACCTTCCTTCCGGAAAATCTGGATCGCATCCTCCGTACGCACCTCGAAGCGGCGGAACTGCATATCCGAATTGACGAGTTCCTCCATACGCGCACGCAGCAGCGAAATATCTTCCACCGTGGCGAGAGAACCGTCGGCCTTATGCATTTCGCAATAGTATCCGTTCGAGATAGGATGCTTCATCGAAATGCTGCTGCCGGGGAACACGTCTCTAGCAGCCTTGCATAACATAAAACTCAGCGACCGACAGTAAACTCTGCGGCCGCTGGCACTCGTCGCGTCGAGAAATTCGACATCGCGGTTATTGAAGACCCGGAACTTAAGTCCCTGGGAGACATTGTTGACCTTAGCTGAAACGATGCGGTATTTGTGCTCGAACTCGAACTGCGGAAGCATATCGAGAAGCGTAGTACCCTCCGCGAATTCCATCGTGGTGCGGGTATTCTTGCAATAAATCTTGAGCATTGGAGGTGCGGTTTTATTGCGTGCAAATATAAAAAGAATTGATAAAAATGACTACATTTGTAATTTAAGAATAACAACAAACTAATTAAAACATACAATGGAAAAAGGCAAATACCGCTGGAAATACAGCAAGATTGGCGGCGTAACCCGCGTTGACGTCACCACCGGCGCCGATATCGCGCACCTCAAGGAACTTGACCAGAAACTCTGGACCGTACTGAGTTGCCCCGTTGACGGACTCGAATTCGACGGCGATACGCTCAAGATGCTTGATACCGACCACGACGGCCGCATCCGCGTGCAGGAAGTCATCGCTGCAGCAGATGACCTGACCGGCGCGCTCAAGAATCCGGACAGCCTCATCAAGCCCGAGGCCGAACTGCCGCTGGATGCCATCAATGCCGAAAATGCTCACGGCGAAGCACTCCTCGCTACGGCTAAGCGCATTCTCGAGGCAGCAGGCAGCGACAAGCAGACCATCTCGCTCGAAGACACCTCCAAGCGCCTGGCAGAACTGGCAGCCGCAGCCGCAGCAGGCAAGGATGCCGAAGAGAACGTTCTCCCCTACGGCGCAGACACCGAGACAGTCCTCGGACTCGCCGAAAAACTCGGAGCCAAGATCGAAGACTATTTCCTGCGTTGCCGCCTTGCAGCGTTCGACACCGACAGCACCGGCGCGCTCGACGTTTCGACCGAGCGCATCAGCGCTATCAGCGCAAAGGAACTTCCCACTTGTATGGACGAGATCGCAACCTATCCCCTCTTCCGCGTCCGCGGAGGTCAGGGTCTGCCCGTCAACGAGGCAGTCAACCCGGCTTGGGCCGCTGATTTCGCACAGCTAAAGGCACTCGCCCTCGACAAGGATTTCCCCGGCGCGGAGAGCATCTCCGAGGCTGACTGGAAGGCAGTCCAGGGCCGCCTGTCCACCTATGTGGCGTGGAAGGCTTCGGTCAACGAAGAGGCCAACAAGTTCCTCGCAGACCAGCAGGCTGAGGCCGGCAGCGTCCAGGACCTGCACCGCTTCCTGCATCTGTACCGCGACTTCTATCATTTCCTCAAGAACTTCGTAACCCTTGCAGACTTCTACAGCCGCAAGGAAGACCGCCTCGCCGATTTCCAGGCAGGTAAGCTCTATATCGACCAGCGTTGCTGCGAACTCTGTATCAAGGTCACCGACCTCGGCCGTCACGGCGACATCGCAGGCCTGAGCGGAATGTATCTGCTCTACCTCGACTGCCATTCGAAGGTGCTCGGCCAGAAGATGACCATCGCAGCCGTCGTCACCGAAGGCAGCGTACGTATGATGCGCGTCGGCAAGAATGCAGTCTTCTATGACCGCGACGGTCTGGACTGGGACGCAACCATCGTCAAGATTATCGAGAATCCAATCAGCGTTCCTCAGGCATTCTGGACTCCGTACCGCAAACTCGGCCGCTGGATCTCCGACAAGATCAACGCCCGCGTCGCTGCGAAGGAAGAGGAATCGATGAGCAACCTTACGGCCAAGGCCGAAAACGCTTCCAACGATCCGGCAGCCGCAGCACAGCAGAAACCGGCATTCGACATCGCCAAGTACGCCGGCATCTTTGCCGCCTTAGGTATGGCAGTCGGCCTCCTGGTCAGCGCATTCACCGGCCTGTTCAACGGCCTGGCAAAACTCCCCTGGTGGGGCGTACTCGTAGTGATCGCAGGTATTATGCTGCTGATCTCCGGCCCTTCTATGCTGAGCGCCTGGCTTAAGCTGCGCCGCCGCGACCTGGCACCGGTACTCAACGCCAACGGCTGGGCAATCAACTCCCGCATCCTCGTCAACTCCGTATTCGGCCGTACGCTCACCAGCGTAGCCAAGTATCCGAAGGTGGCTGTCAAGGATCCGTACCGCAAGAAGACTTCATTCTGGAAGGTCCTTTGCTGGGTGATCGTCATCCTGGCGCTCTGCGCAGCAATTGCAATTCCCCGCGTGAAGGCTTGCCGTGCAGCTAAGGCAGCAGAAGCCGAAGCAGCAGTTGAGGCAGTCGAGGCACCTGCAACCGAAGAAGCAACACCCGCCGAGACGGCTGAACCCGCAGCAGCGGAAGAAGTTCCCGCCGGCGAAGTAATTTAATTATGGAAATAGCAATTTATTCGATATCATCGGCTCTCCATAAGGAGGTGGCCGGAGAACTGCGGCAGGATCCGTTCCTCAATGCGGTAGCGGAAGCCGGCAAGATCGAGATGATCTTCTACGGAAGCGACTTCTCGACCTACGGCAAGCATCCGCTGAGCCTGATATATATCCGTACAGGCGGAACGGAATCTGCTTTCTGCAAGATTTACCCTTCGCTCAAGGGCCGTTTCCTGCTGCTGACAAGCGGCGAGAGCAATTCGCTCGCAGCGTCGATGGAGATCCTCTCCTACCTGCATCAGCAGGAGCGCCAGGGCGAAATCCTGCACGGCAAACCGGAATTCGTGGCACAGCGCATTCACCAGCTGGAAGTCACCGGACAGGCCGAGACTCCCCGTACGAGGCACCGTCTCGGCATCGTCGGCGCCCCCTCCGACTGGCTTGTCGCATCCGATCCCGACCGTCGCGCACTCTCCCGGCTGCTCGACCTGGATCTCATTGAGATTCCGATGTACCAGTTCCTTAATGAAATCCGCAAGAAGGAACCCGTCGAGCCGCCCGTGGAACTGCGCGAACCGTGGGATCCCGCCACGACTCGCGGTGCCCTGGAGATTTACGGCGCACTAAAGCGCCTGGTGGCCACACACCGTCTCGAGGGCCTTACAGTCCGCTGTTTCGACCTGCTGACCTCCGTCAAGAACACGGGCTGCCTCGCGCTTGCCCTGCTCAACTCCGAGGGTATCCCCGCTTCGTGCGAGGGCGATATTCCGTCGATGGTCTCGATGCTCATATCGCAGCACGTGGCGGGCGTAAGCGGCTTTATGGCCAATCCCTCACGCATCGATCCGGACGCAGGCAAGATGATCTTCGCGCACTGCACAGTACCGTTCAACATTCTGACCGGATGGCGTTTCGACACTCATTTCGAATCAGGTATCGGTATGGCTGTCAAGGGCATTATGCCGCTCGGTCCTGTTACCATTTTCAAGGTATCGCCCGACCTGCGACGCAGATTCATCTATGAGACGATGCTCACCGCCAATCCGGACGAGCCTACGCTCTGCCGCACGCAGGTGGAGATCGAGGTGGACCGCAAGACCGTGAAATACTTTATGACCGACCCGATCGGCAATCATCACATCATAATTCCCGGACACTGGAAGAAAGCGCTGAAGGCATATCTGGATCATGACAAGGCATCGTAGTCTCGTACTGCCCATAGCACTCGGTCTGGGCATCCTGCTCCACACGTTCTGCGGGTGGGCGGCTCCGGCCGTGCCGTATATCATATTCAGTATCCTGATGCTCAACCTGACCGCCGTCAATCTCACTTCGCTCCGCGTCAATACTATGGATATCTGCATCGCAGCATTCCAGGTCGCGGCGAGTATCGGAGTGTATTTCGGCGCAAAGGCCCTGTTTCGAGACGAGATTCTGGCGCAGGGACTGCTGGTGGCAATCCTCTGCCCCGTCGCCGCTTCGGTGGTGGTGATTTCCTGTATGCTCGGAGCAGACCGCAAGACCGTCACCGGTTATACCATTTTCGGCAATCTGGTCACGGCTCTGGCGGCACCGGTTATTTTCTCTTTCATCGGCAACCGCGAACTTCCGTTCTGGACATCGTGCCTCACCATTTTCAAGCATACTGCTTCGATTCTGGTGCTGCCGTGCATCGTCACACTGCTGCTTCAGCGTTTCTGGCCGAAGGCCAACGACGTCATAGCAAGCCGCCGTCACTGGGCGTTCTACCTCTGGGGCATCGCGCTGTTCCTGACGATGGGACAGACGGTCAATTTCTTGATTGCCAGATGGGAAGGACAGATAGGCGGCATCCTCGCCCTTGCGGCAGGTTCGCTCGTCATCTGCGCAGTGCAATTTGCCGTTGGCAAGGCCATCGGCCGCAAATTCGGCGACACGGTCGCAGGCGGCCAGCTGACAGGCCAGAAAAACAGCGCCTACGGTATCTGGATGGCCAATACCTATCTCGATCCTATGTCATCCGTGCTGATGGCATTTTACTCCATATTCCAGAATCTATACAACAGTTGGCAACTCTGGCAGAAGCAGAAACGCGAACAGAAAGGCTGACGGCATCCAATTTGCAAAAGACAGTGCCCGTATGAATTCAACACTTAACTATCTAAAATCCATCGTCTCAGTCAACGGCTACGTTGACCGGGAACAAGCGTGCGAATCAATCCGCAAGAATATAGTATTCCGCGGCCCCAACGTGGTGATTCTCGCCTGCGCCATCGTGCTGGCATCAGTCGGCCTGAACGTCAATTCGATTCCGGTCATCATCGGCGCGATGCTTGTCTCGCCTCTGATGGGACCTATCATCGGTACCGGCCTCGGACTGGGCATCAATGACGCCGAACTGCTGAAATCATCGGGCAAGAACCTCCTGATAATGGTGGGTATCAGTATCATCACCTCGACGCTGTACTTCATCATCTCTCCGCTCAAATTGGAGCATCCGACGGAACTTCTGGCCCGCACAAATCCCTCGATCTATGACGTGCTGATCGCATTCTTCGGCGGATTTGCAGGCATTCTGGAAACGGCCCGCAAGGAAAAGGGAACGGTAATTTCCGGCGTCGCCATCGCAACGGCCCTGATGCCGCCCCTTTGCACCGTCGGTTACGGACTGGCTTCACTCAACTGGCAATACGTCTTCGGGGCGCTGTACCTCTTCACGATCAACGGCGTATTCATTGCCCTGGCAACATTCATTACGGTCAAATATCTCCGTTTCCCGAGCGTCGTACAGGAAGATTCCGTGAGGGAACGGCGGACTCGACGGCTCGTCAGCGTACTGCTGGTGATATTGATTATCCCGAGCGTCATTTCCGCGGCATCGATAATCCGAGAGACCAATTTCTCCCGCAACGCAAGCAAGTTCGTGGGACATACAAAGACCGTTGGACGCAGTTATATTTACAAGCACAGCGTCAACACATCCTCGTCTCCGATGACGCTGGATCTTTTCCTGGCCGGAGAGGACCTGAGTTATGACGACCGCGAGTATCTGTTTAAGGAAGCGGAACACTACGGTCTCAATCGCGAACAGGTCGTGATTCACGACGAGGCAACGTTTACCAATCCCGCCGCAGCCAGTTCAGACCTCCTGCGGGAAGTATTCGAACGCAATGAAGACCGGGCGCAGACACTTCGCAACGAAGTCGATTCGCTCAATAAGATACTTAATTCGTACAAATCGGCCGAACTGCCCACCACCGCAATCGCTGCCGAACTCTCGGCACAGTACAGCGGCATCAAGGAAGTGGTGCTGACGCAGGGTGAAGGTATCGTGGCCGAAGGCGATTCGACAGCCGTCAACAGCCAGACAATTGCCATTATCCGCACCGCAGAGCTTCTTGACGAAGAAGAAATAGCCAAGATTGAGAACTGGCTTAAAGTCCGTCTCGGACGAGAAAACCTCAAAGTATTGAACCTGAAATGAAAAAGATAACCGGATTTGTCGCGACAATCGTAATAGCCGCTGCTGCGGCATCGTCCTGTATGCCTTCAGTAAAACCCGAAATCGGTTTTGCAAAGATTTTCGAATTCTGCCGCAGCGACGTGCAGATGAAGGATGACTACACGAGAGTCCAGGAAGATTGGCCCGCACGCATCGAGGGCAGCGAAGACTGCTCCACCACGCTCGAATACCTCACGCTGCTTGCAATGCGCGAGGTCGGCGAGAAGAATGTCGAGATTGTCGAAACTCCTGAGGGAAACCTTATGATTGCCACGCTCAAGGGCGCGAAGCCCCAGTGGACAGCACTGGTATGCGCACACGTCAGCCAGCAGACAGACTCGCTCGGACAGGCTGTAAATGATCCGCTCGCATCCTGCCTGGCGGCAACCGAGGTGCTCCGTTCGCTCAAGAAGACTCGCCTCCGTCCTTCACCTACCATTCGCGTGCTGATCAGTGATTTCAACAACAGCAGAATGATGATGGAAGGCTACAAGAAGTTCCTGACCGAACTGGAAAAGAACAAGAAGGCGTCCAAGAAGGAAAAATGCCTGCTCCAGTTTCATCTCAATGACGTCTGCGGCAGCGATGCAGAACCCAGGACATTTACCGTAGGCGAGCCGAGGGATATCTTCATTTCGATGCACGACGCGCTGAAGCAGTATCTCGAGCCTTACGGCGAATATTCGGTGGTCCACGGCCCCGTTCACGACCCGGCATATCCCTTCCCCGCCCCGCTCTACCGCTACGGCGTGGAATACGGCTCGATGCAGGATGATGCCGCTGCAGTCACCTCGCTCCTGCTGCTTAACTAATAAGAGTACAACACCTATATAATACCTATGTACAGTAACGAATCAGTCCTGATACTTACCGGCGGCGGCCCGGCCCCGGGCATCAACGCAGTCATAAGTTCAGTTTCGAAGTGTTTCCTCGAGAACGGATACCGCGTAATCGGTCTCAACGGCGGTTACGAAGGTCTTTTTTCCGACAAGAGGGACTATATAGACATCGACTGGCATCACGCCGATGACATCTTCGACCGCGGCGGAAGTATGCTCCGTATGAGCCGCTTCAAACCGGACGAAGAAGCATTCCGCAAGAATTTCCAGATAGACTTTTTCCGCGACAACAATATCCGCCTGCTAGTCACTATCGGCGGCGACGATACCGCCACAACCGCAGGCCGCATTTCAGAGTTCCTGAAGGAAAAGGGCTATCAGATAGCCAATATCCACGTTCCGAAGACCATCGACAACGACCTTCCGCTGCCCGCCGGCACCCCGACGTTCGGCTACGAGTCGGCGATGAACGAGG
>CAMZIP010000064.1 GCA_947307265.1 uncultured Bacteroidales bacterium
AAACGGAAACAATAAAGACAAAAAGATATGAAGACAAATGGCAAGATTGGCGTGACGACCGAGAACATTTTCCCCGTCATCAAGCAATTCCTCTATTCAGACAAGGATATTTTCGTGCGCGAGCTGGTCGCGAATGCGGTCGATGCTACGCAGAAACTCAAGGCGCTGGCTTCGTCCGGCGAATTCAAGGGCGAGACGGGCGACCTCACGATCCACGTAGATGCTGATGAAAAGGCCAAGACGCTTACCATCACCGACCGCGGTATCGGTATGACGGCCGATGAGGTGGACCGCTACATCAACCAGATAGCATTCTCCAGCGCGGGCGAATTCCTTGAGAAATACAAGGACCAGAAGGGCATCATCGGCCACTTCGGCCTCGGCTTCTATTCGGCGTTTATGGTTTCGACCAAGGTCGTAATCGAAACTCTCTCGTGGCAGGAAGGCGCAGAGCCGGTCCGTTGGGAATGCAATGGCGATCCGGAGTACAAGATGGGCAAGGGCAGCCGCACCGACCGCGGTACTTCCATCATCCTGTACCTCGATCCGGACAGCAGCGAGTATGCCGAAGAAAGCCGTACCGGCGCGCTGCTGCACAAGTTCTGCCAGTTTATGCCGGTTCCCGTCGCACTCGGCAAGAAGAAGGAATGGAAGGATAACAAATATGTCGAGACCGAAGAGGACAACATCATCAACACGATGGATCCCATCTGGACCCGCAAGCCCGCGGACCTCAAGGATGAGGACTATATGGAATTCTACCATCACCTGTATCCGATGGCCGACGATCCGATGTTCTACATTCATCTCAACGTGGATTATCCGTTCAACCTGACGGGCGTGCTGTACTTCCCGAAGATCAAGAACCAGCTTGAGATTGCCCGCAACAAGATCCAGCTCTACTGCAACCAGATGTTCGTTACCGACTCGGTGGAGGAAATCGTGCCGGAGTTCCTGACGCTGCTGCACGGCGTCATCGATTCGCCCGACATTCCGCTCAACGTCTCGCGCAGTTACCTGCAGTCAGATGCCAATGTCAAGAAGATCTCGGGCTATATCACCCGCAAGGTGGCGGACCGCCTCGAAGAACTTTCGCGCAACAATACCGAGGAATTCGAGTCGAAGTGGGACAACCTCAAACTGTTTATCGAGTACGGTATGATTACCGACGAGAAGTTCTGCGAGCGAGCGATGAAGTTCGCCCGTTTCAAGAATACCGACGGTAAATATTTCCTCTACGAGGATTACCGCAAGGCAATCGAGACGGAGCAGACCGACAAGGACAAGAAGGTCGTGTATCTGTATGCCGCCGACCTTCAGAAGCAGTACCAGTATATCGAGGCTGCCCGCGCTAAGGGTTACGACGTGCTGCTGATGGACTGCCCGCTCGACGCGCATTTCATCAACCTGCTCGAAAATAAACTGAAGGACGCCCGCTTCGTGCGAGTGGATGCCGATTCGGCTGACCGCCTCATCCCGAAGGAGGAAGCCACCAAGTTCGAAGTTACCGAAGACCAGCAGAAAGTGCTGCAATCCACCTTTGAGGACATTCTTCCGAAGGAATACAAATACGACGTGAAGGTCGAAAACCTGGGCGAAACGGCGGCGCCGATTCTCATTACGCAGAGCGAATTTATGCGCCGTTACCGCGAGATGGCATCGCTCGGCGGCGGAATGAATTTCTACGGCGAAATGCCGGAGTCCTACAACATCCTGGTCAATGCCGAGCATCCGCTTATCATCAAGTGTATGGACGGCAAGGGCGTGGACGGACTCACCACCGATTCGCAGCTGCTGCGTCAGATTGCTGACCTGGCCCTGCTCTCCAACGGAATGCTCAAGGGTGAAGCCCTCGGCGCATTTATCCGCCGGAGCGAAGAACTTCTTAAATAGTAAGCTTCAGGCTTGAATGACGGTCGCTACCTTCCCCTGCGGGAGGTGGCGATTGCCATTATAAGGGTGGCCGTGGTTACGGCTGAGAGGTTGATGCTCAGGTCCCAGGGATCGGTGGTGCGGGTGGTGGTGACGACGCCCTGCAGCAGTTCCAGCGCATATGCCATCGCTATCGCGCTGATGGTCACCCATACCAGCGTCTTCCAGGGGTTCTTGCCGGCGAACGCGGCCTGCGCGAGGAAGATATACGGGAAGAACATAGCGAAGTGTACGATACGGTCCGTCTGAATGCCCAGGATGGTCAGGGGTACCTTGCCGCTGAGGTCGTTGAAATTGCCGAAGCACAGATAGATTATCGCGCCCACGTAGAGCACGAACAGCGGCACGTACAGCCAGCGCTTGCTGCGGGAACTACTTTTTGCCATACTTGACTTTCTGGCTGCGCAACTTCTCGAGCTGGTCGTCAGCCTTGACTTTATCTATGATGGCCGTAACAACGTTGTAAATCTCGCCGCCGACCGAATAATCAGCCTTGCAGATGAAGTTGACGCGGTCCTGGCGGAGCAGTTTGAGCGCGGTGCGGTGCTGCTTCGCATTGCCTTCCTGCCAAACTGCGATGGCGTTTCCGCCGAACATCTTGACGATCTTCATACACGGCACGTCGGTCTCACCGTCGCCGAAATAGATCATATTGGGGAAGGGGATGGGCTTCTCTTCCTCGCGGCGGCTTTCGTTGACTTTCTTGTTGTCGCTGATGTCCATAATGCCCTTGGCAATCTTGAACAGGAACTGCGTCTTGCCGGTGTAGTCAACCGCCACTGCGGGCCAGACTGCGGTGCCGTTCTCGTCATACCAGAAGGAGCAGGCAAATATCTTCTTGAACTCGTGTGCGATGGGGCTGCCTTCGATGAGTTCCGCCTGGCCGGAACTGTTGATGTAGTGCTCTACCGTAACGCCCTGGCGCTTGCCGTAATCGTTGATCAGTGCAAACCACTCCTTCACTCCGTTGAGCAACTCGATGTTGCGGCCGAACGACATAAAACTCTCGCGGGTGAGAGCGATGCCTGCCTTGCGCGCCTCTTCTATCATAAGTTTCATATAGGAGAGGATGTGGTTGACCTGCTGCCCGTCGGGATTGCGGTTGCTCAGTTCCCAGAACTCGCGCGGCGTCTTGCCGATGGCCTGGATAAATCCGAACTCCTGCATATTGCCGGGCGAGAGGGTGCCGTCAAAGTCGTAAATGAGGGCTACTGTGGGCTTCTTGCGTGCCATAAGCGGTGTTATTTGCCTGAATAGAAGTTAAATCCGTGGCGAATGCCGCCTACTACCGCATCCCAGCGGATGATAATGCCGATGATGCAGATGAGTCCCACGATGATGAGTCCCTTCGTCGTGTCAGACTGCGCGCTGTACCACTCTTTTAACCTCTTGAACATTTCTTCAAATTTTAGTTCGCAAAATTACTTAATTTCTCGCAGATAATCGCTATTTTTGTATGAATATGAGAAACCTGTAATACTATGCTCAAACTCGATATTTCCGGCTGCGAGCCTTTCGTGACAGTCAATGAATTTGATGAATATGTATCTGCGGCCCGCAAGGCGCTGCAGACGCTTGACAGCAAGACCGGCCGCGGAAGCGAATTCACCGGCTGGAACGAGTTGCCCGAGGAGACTACGGAAGCCGATCTGGATGCATACCGGGCAGTCGCCCGCGACTGGGCTGAGCTCGGTGTCGATCTGATCGTCGTGACCGGCATCGGCGGCTCGTATCTCGGAGCCCACGCAATGATCGAGGCTATGAGCCATCCGTTCCAGGCCCTGATGGGCCGCACCGACGGACCGGCGGTAGTATTTGCAGGGCAAAATCTTTCCGAAGAATATTACGCCGAACTGATGGATCTGGTGCGTATGCGCAATGTCGCGGTGATTGTCATCTCGAAGAGCGGCACGACCACCGAGCCGGCAGTCGCGTTCCGTATGCTTCGCCGCCACGTCGAGCAGCGCTACGGTATGGAGGAGGCTGCGCGCCGCATTGTCGCAGTAACAGATCCGATCAAGGGCGCGCTTCGCGGAATGGCAACTGAAAAGGGTTACCGCACGTTCCCGATTCCGCCGGATATCGGAGGCCGTTTCTCCGTGCTTACCGCGGTAGGCCTGCTGCCGATGGCAGTCGCGGGTCTGGATATCAATTCGATGATGGAGGGCGCTCGGCATTTCCAGCGCATCTGCGACGAGCCCGAGAGGGACAATCCCGCCATCCGCTATGCCGCTATGCGCAATCTGCTTCGCGACAAGGGATTCGATATCGAAATGCTGGTGGCGTTCAATCCGCGCCTGCGCGAATTCGCCGAATGGTGGAAGCAGCTCTTCGGTGAGAGCGAGGGCAAGGAAGGCAAGGGCATATTCCCCGCATCGGCCGTCTTTACCACGGACCTGCATTCGCTGGGACAGTATATCCAGGACGGTGCGCGCATTCTCTTCGAGACAGTGCTACAGGTCGGCAACAGCCGTCGCGAGGCATATGTCGAAGAGGATGAAGATGATGCCGACGGCCTCAATTTCCTCGCCGGAGCAAATGTGGATCACTGCAGCGAGATGGCCCGCCTCGGCACGCGTCTGGCGCACATCGACGCAGGCGTTCCCAATATCACCGTCTCAATCGAGCAGATAGATGAATACAATCTCGGTCAGTTGATTTATTTCTTCGAGAAGGCGTGTGCGTTGAGCGCTTACGTCTCCGGAGTCAATCCTTTCGACCAGCCGGGTGTAGAGGCTTACAAGAAAAATATGTTCGCGCTGCTCGGCAAGCCGGGCTATGAAGAGCGCGCGGAAGAACTGAAGGAGAGGATCTGATGACGCCTTTTCTGGATCAGGTGGCTGCGGTCTGCCTCCGGGAATATCTGTCCGTTCCCGAAGGCTGCACCGTCATTTTTCCTAACCGCCGCTCTGCGGTTTTCTTTCGCAAATACCTCGGACAGAGGGCAAAAGGCCCGATTTTCTCGCCGCGTACCCTGACCATCAGCGACCTTTTCACGGAACTGTCGGGACTGCGCCTTTCGGACAAAGTGGGAATGCTTTACCGGCTTTACTGCCGCTATGCCGCGCTGATGTGGCCGGGGGCTGCGCCTGCCGAATCTTTCGATGAATTCGTTTACTGGGGGGACATTCTCCTCTCGGATTTCGACGATATAGACAAATACCGCGTCGATGCTGAAAAACTTTTCACGAATATCCGCGACCTGAACGAACTGGACAACGGCTTCGATTTCCTCGGGGAAAGCCAGAAGCAGGCAATCCGCGAGTTCTGGAAGCATTTTCTCGACGGCGGCGAGCCGCAACTCGACACTGACAAGAAGCATCTCTTCCGCACGACCTGGAAGATCCTGTACGACCTGTATTCGGGTTTCCGGGAGGAACTGCTGGCTGACGGCGAATGCTATGACGGCGGACTGTGCCGCAAAGTTGCGGATGCCCTTGCAGAAAAAGGCACCGAGGCGGATGCGATGATCGAGCATCTCCGCGGTTACGGCCAGTTGGTATTCGTGGGCCTCAATGCTCTCAACAAATGCGAAGAGGTGCTGATGGAGATTGCCCGCGACCGGCTGGATGCGGATTTCTACTGGGACTATGAAGATGAGCGCCTGCGCGACGAGGCCAACAAGTCCTCGGAGTTCATCAATGGCAACATAAAGAATTATCCCTCCCGGTTCAGGCTTGCGCCGTCCCTGCCTCCGAAGCAGGAGTTCCGCGTGGTGGCCGTGCCCTCGGCTGTAGGGCAGACCAGGGTGGTGAGCAATCTGCTGGGGCAGTTGGCCGGGGACGGGCAATTCGATCCGTTTACGACGGCCATCGTCCTGCCGGACGAGAATCTGCTGCTGCCGATGATCGACGCAGTTCCGGAGAAGATAGAAAGCATCAACGTCACGATGGGTTATCCGCTCTCGGCTTCGGGCGCGGCATCCATCCTGCGCCAGATAGAGGCTATGCACCGCCGTCGCCGCGACACGGCGGACGGTCCTGCATTTTACCACCGGGACGTGGTGCGACTCCTCAATCATCCGTTCTTCGCTTCGGCCGAGCGTGCGGCCACGGAGATTCGCAGCGAAATCATAAGCAAGAATATTATTTACTGTCCCGCCTCCCGCCTCGTTGAGTACGGAGGCCTGTTCGCGGCAGTATTCCGTCCGACGGACGATGAAAACCTTTCGCAGTATCTGCACGATGTCGTGGCGGCTGCGGCAGAGGGTGCTGCGGCCATAGACCGCGAATTCCTGGGCCATATAGACCGCATCGTTTCCCGTATCGACGGATTCGGCATCAAGATGCAGATGAAGACGCGCTTCCGCCTCCTGATGCAACTGATGCAGGCGGTGCGCATCCCGTTCGAGGGCGAGCCGCTCTCCGGCCTGCAGATTATGGGCCCGCTCGAGACGCGCTGCCTCGATTTCAAGCATATCTTTATGCTTTCAGTATCGGAAGGCTCGTTCCCAAAGCAGACCGTCAGCGGTTCGTTCATCCCGTATAATCTGCGCGAAGCATTTGGCCTGCCTACATACAAACTTCGCGACTCGGTGGCGGCATACCACTTCTACCGGAGCATTTCGCGCGCAGAGCAGATCACGCTGCTCTATGACTGCCGTACCGGCGGCCTGCAGAGCGGCGAACCGAGCCGATTCATCAAGCAGCTCAAATATCATTTCGAGGTCCCGATAAAGGAGGAGGAAGTCGCGTTCTCCATCAATGAGGAAGCATCGGAGGACGATGTTCCCAAGATCGAGAAGGATGAGAAGGTGATGGAACTCCTGACAAGGGAATACATCGACAAGCGAAAAGGTTTGTCGCCCTCGGCGCTCAACAACTATCTCGACTGTCCGCTCAAGTTCTATTACCGTAATCTGATGGGCCTTGGCGGCGATGAAGAGGATGTGACCGAAACGGTTGACAGCCGCCTGTTCGGTACGGTGTTCCATTACGTGATGGAGAGCATCTACAAGCCGCTCAGCGGCAAGGGGGTGACCTCCGAAATGATTGCGTCGATCAAGGCTGACAGGCCGAGGCTTGAGGCAGCAGTCCGCGCCGCGTTTGCCTCCGAGTTACGCATCCGCGAAGTAACGGGCCGCAACCTCATCATAATGGAACTGGTTCTGCACTATGTCGATAAGGTGCTTGCTCACGATATGGAGGTGGCTCCGTTTGCCATTGTCGGGACGGAGGTGCAGCTCAGTTGCGATTTCGAGTTCGACAAGGGCCGCAAGGTGCATCTGACGGGTTTTGCCGACCGCATCGACAGGCCGAATTCCGGAATCACCCGTATCATCGACTACAAGAGCGGCAGTACGAAGGTCAAGGCCAAGGTTCGCGAAAGCATTTCCGAGATGTTCGATCCTGAGTTGACAAACCGGCCTTCGATAGCGCTGCAGTTGGCATTTTACGTTCTGGTATATAACCGGAAATATCCCGACAAAGAGTGCGGCGCGTATGTTTACGGACTTCAGGAAATGGATGGAGTAGAGGTATCGCTGGCGCCCGAATTCTGTGACAGTGTCGAATTCGGCAATTGCCTGTCCAAACTCCTCAAGGAGATTTTCAATCCGAAAGTGCCGTTCGCTGCTGCCTGCAGCGACGAGAACAAATGTGAATACTGCGATTTTCGCAAGATATGCAGGG
>CAMZIP010000065.1 GCA_947307265.1 uncultured Bacteroidales bacterium
CGAGAACACCCACAGGACAAGCGTGTCCACAAGGGTACCCAGCAGATTGCCTCCGATAAACTTGGGAATCCGTGTGCCTAAAGATTTAAGCCAGGTTTTATTCATTCTTGTGCTTCGGGTCGATTGACGCGTAGTAGCGGATGTCGTTCACGACGGTGCTGATATAAATCGGAACCATGATAATCAGAACGATGGCGCCAATAAGGTCAAGGACGTGAATATCGAATACTTTGTCGCCGAACCAGGGCAGAATCATCTCGAATTCCTGGAGCGGCTTTACAAAGAGAAGAATGATATTGGCTGCGATAGCGAAAAGACGGAATTCGGTGGGGCCGAGTTTTGCAAACGTCAGTCGGAACTCCTTGCGCAGGTGTGCGTTCATCGTGACGTTGACAGTCAGCATCAGATAGACGATCAGGATGATGCAGGAGACGTCGAAACGCATAAACGGAGAGAGACCTACGCCTGCGAAGATAAATGCCTCGTTGACGGCATCCATCGTGTGGTCGACATAATATCCGTAAACCGGACGCTGCTGGTTGCGGAAACGGGCCAGCGAGCCGTCGAGCGAGTCGCCGTACCAGTTGACCAGGAAGCCTAAGTTGGCCAGCCACAGGAAATTGATATTGTAATTTGTCAGGAAATAACCTGCCGATATAATCAGCGCACCTACAAATCCGACAAATGTCAGAATATCGGAATCAACCCACTTGGGCTGATGTGCTGCAAGCCAGTTGAGCGCCTGACGCTCCTTTCGGCTTAAGATAGACGTCTGTATACGAACAGAGTTTTCTGAAGACTCTTTCTTTCCCATAATATTTTATCGGTATATTACCTGCAAAGGTAACAAATTGTATCGAAAAACGGCACCCGAAACGATAAAACTCAAAAGGGGCCTGAGATATAACAATTTATGAGGTCAGCGATGCTTAAGAAGTACATCTAGGCTGAGACGCTCAAGGTCGTCGAGAAACTCACCGACAAATACGACTACTTCAAGTAATCTGCCTCATTCCGGTAGTTTTCTGCATCATTTTCTGATATTTGATGCAGATAATTCGTTTCTGAGGCAGAAAAACACTATATTTGCCCTGTAAACCGAACGCGCTATGCACGAATTTGATTTTATAAACCGCCCCAAAGATCTCCTCACTCCGGAGGTTGTTGCCCTCTTGACTCGCCTTCACGAGTGCCGGGGACGCCAGGAACTCTTCATCGAAGCTGAGCCCGACGTCCTCACCGCCTTGCTTGAAGTGGCAAAGATTCAAAGTACCGACGCTTCCAACCGTATTGAGGGTATCTATACCACGGACGAACGCCTGAAAGCGATCGTTCAGGATAAGGTCAAGCCCCGCAACCGTAATGAGGAAGAGATTTCAGGCTACCGCGACGTGCTGGCTACCATCCACGAATCCTACGAGTACATGGCCCCACGCCCCAACAACATTCTCCAGCTGCACCGGGACCTCTATTCCTTCAGCAGCAGCGTCGTAGGCGGCACTTACAAGAACTCCGACAATATCATTGCGGAAAAGCACGCCGACGGGACGGAGACTGTGCGCTTCCGCCCGGTCCCGGCATTCCAGACGGCCGACGCTATGCTGAACCTATGCGCCAGATATAACGAGGCCATCGAAGCGGGCACATACGATCCTCTCCTCCTGATGCCTGTGTTCATCCTGGACTTCCTGTGCATCCATCCGTTCAACGATGGAAACGGCCGAATGAGTCGCCTCCTGACGCTCCTGCTGCTGTACCGCGCCGGATTCATCGTGGGCAAGTACATCAGTATCGAGATGCTGATCGAGAAGAGCAAGGATTCCTACTACGAGGCCCTGCAGGAGAGTTCGCTGAACTGGCACGAGAACGGAAACGACTACCTTCCGTTCCTGAAATACATGCTGGGCGTCGTGGTCAAGGCATACAACGAGTTCGAGGACAGGGTGGAGCATCTCCGGCACCGCAAGATGTCAAAGGCCGACCGCATCAAGGCGGTCATCGACAGGACCCCGGGCAGGATCTCCAAGAAGGAGATCGCCCAGGCCTGCCCCGATATCAGCCTGACTACCATCGAGCGCACCCTGGCGGAACTTGTAGCCAGCGGTTTCATCGAAAAAGTCGGTGTCGGTCGCTTTACGGCCTACATGAAGAAATAGAATATCAATTATTTAATTATACATTCGGGATTTACTGTATTTTTACAATAAATCCCGAATCTTTTTGTTTACGCTCCGGGAATTCTTCGCCAAATATTTCTATTAAATATGGCGGTAAGATTTGTGGCAAATTGGCGGTAAGATTTGCGGTAAAATGATGGTAACTTTTGCGGTGATTTACAAACGGCTGCAGGCATCGATAAAACTCTTTGGGTCGATTTGCAATTCCTTGCAGATGCGAGCGGCAACTCCTAGAGAGGGAACGACTGCACCTCTTATATATTCACTGATTCTTGACTGACTTGTTCCAAACCTGGCTGCAAGCAGAATTGAGAGTAATTAAAGATAATCTATTCGTATTCATTCCGCCGCCGAATAACAGGCCCGCCTCAGCGGGCTGGCGGAGCGGGCCTGCCGGGGCCCGCGGGAGCCCGGCGCTAGCGCCGGGGGGCTTGGGGGCTTGCCCCCAATAGAAAGCCGACGGGCGCCTCCAAAATAAAATAAGAAGCCATTTCGGCTTCTTATTTTATTTTGGAGGTGCCTAGCAGAATTGAACTGCTCTAACCGGTTTTGCAGACCGGTGCCTAACCTCCCGGCCCAGGCACAATTGGGACGACAAATATACAGATAATTTTTGATTTGTCAAGATTTTTCTTCTGCAGGGCGAAAATCCGAACTGATCGAGAGCCTTTCGCCCGTGACCGGATGGCGCAGCGAAAGCATCGACGCGTGCAGCATCAGGCGGTCACAGTCGCAGCCGTCCACGATTCCACCATACAGGCGGTCTCCGAGAATCGGTCGGCCAAGCCCGAGCGGATGTGCGCAATGCACCCGCAACTGGTGTGTGCGGCCGGTGTAGGGGAGAAGCCGCACATCAATGCAACCGTCGCTGAGCGTTCGCAGCACCTCATAACCGGTTGCCGCCGCACGCCCTTCATCCTCATCTACCTTCTGACGCGGCCGGTCGTCCCAGTCAGGCGCCAGCGGAAGCACAATCTTTCCCTTGTCTCCGACCTTGAGTTGGACTGATTCGCCGGAAGGGCAGGGACACAGTCTCGCCAAATAGGCCTTCGATACCTCGCGTCCCTCGAACTGCCTCTGCAGAGCAGCCTGAGTCGTCACCTCGCGGGCGAAAACCATCACTCCGGAAGTATCCATATCCAGCCGGTGGCAGGCCAGAACGGGCCCACCGCAATGATTTTCGAGCCAATTTTGAAGCGAGATGCGACAGCTCTCGCGTCCGGGTACCGCCAGCATTCCCGAAGGCTTATCCGCCACAATCAGGGAAGCGTCCTCGAACAGCACCAGCGGCTCATCAAGTTGCCAGTGCGCATCGCTCTCGAGCGGATTTGGCTCCACATCCAGCCCCTGCAGCATAAACCCCAGCAGCGGACCGCATTTGCCGGTGCAGGCAGGATAAAAAGCTCCCTGGCGGCGCACCTCGTGCATAGGCGAAGCCCCGTACCAGAACTCTCCGATCCGCAGCGGTTCGAGATTGTGAGTCAACGCATATTGAAGCAGTTTCGGCGCGGCGCAGTCCCCGGTTCCGCCGGGCGGCACAAGTCCGCGTTCGCTGAAAATATCTTGAATGGAACGCACCTCGCCGCGTCCGTTGCGCACGAGATACTGCGAGAAAAGCCATTGCTGAAGTTCCCGCGAATGTTCCGGAGAAGCGGCATCCACCTCCGCCCGGCTGAATTCGAAAATCGGCGGAACGAACCCCTCGACTCGCCACAGTCCGCGGGCAGTCCCGGAAAATGCGTGCAGCACCACCTGCGTCCCGTCGGCAGCCCTCGCGACCAGCACGCCCATCATTTTGCCGTCGGCAAACAGGCTGTGCAGGTACGGCGAAGCCGCGATTTTGCCCAGCAGGGCATCCGCTTCGGCGCGAAGCAGAGCGTCCTTGCGGCAGAAAAAGGGATTATTCAACATACAGAACCAGCCCCTTGAGATATTCGCCTTCGGGGTGGAAAATGCTCACCGGATGGTCGGCGGGCTGGTTGAGGCGGTCCAGAATGCGTACTCGGCGTCCGACCTGGATGGCGGCTGACATCACGGCCTGCGCGAACACGTCGTGGCTGACGGCCTGCGAGCAACTGAAAGTAAATACGATGCCGCCCGGCGCGACCTTTGCGATAGCATCCTCATTGAGCCGTTGATATGCGCGAAGTGCGTTTCGCAGCGCGTCGCGGTGCTTCGCAAATGCAGGAGGATCGACGATCATCAGGTCATATTTTCCGAAGGGAACGGAATGCAGGAAGTCCAGCGCATCGCAGCAGTGCGATTCGTGGCGGTCTGCAAATCCGCCCAGAGCGACGTTGCGGTCTGTGAGTGCGATTGCCTTTGCCGAACTGTCCACCGAATCCACGTGCAGCGCGCCTCCGGCGAGGGCATACACCGAAAAGCCGCCAGTATAGCAGAAGAGATTGAGGACGTTCCGGCCCTCGGCCATACGGCCGACAGCGGCGCGATTCTCTCTCTGGTCCAGGAAGAAACCTGTCTTCTGGCCATTCTCCCAATCAACCACGAATCGGTTGCCGTGCTCCGAGACAGTATGTTCTGCAACCGTCAGCGGACTGCCGACAGGAGTCGGAGCGTTGCCGGTATAATGCTCGTTTTTATAAAGATAACCATCCCCGAGTTGCAGGCCCGCCTTATGCGGCGCGGTACCTTCGCTCTTGTCATAGACGGCCAGCAGTCTGTCGCCGTAAAGGCGTTGCAGAGCCTTGCAGATCTCTTCGCGGGCAAGGAACATTCCTGCGCTGTGGGCCTGCAGAACGCAGACACCGTCATACCAGTCGATAACCAGTCCGGGCAGCGAATCACCTTCGCCGTGAACGAGCCGGTAGCAGTTGGTATTGTCGCGGTCCAGATGCAGTGCCTCGCGGAGTTTGAGTGCGGCAGCGAGACGCACGTCCCAGAAATCGGCGGGCAGCACCTCGTCCGTAAAACTGAGCATTCGCACTGCGATCGAGCCGATCTGGTAATGCCCGCAACCGAGCAGCGAACCGTCGGCGGCCAGGACTGTCACCACCTCACCTTCGGCGGGTTCGGGGCCCTCCATACGCGCTACCGCTCCGGAGAATACCCAGGGATGCTGGCGCCGGAGAGATTCGTCGCGGCCTTTGCGGAGGAATATCTTTGTCATAATTCGATATCGTAACCGAGAAGTTTATTGTACATAATCAGGCAGATCCACGCGTCGGTGGCGGCATACAGCTCCTGAGCCTCGCTCAGTACCGTAGCCTCCCAGTTGGAGCATTGCTGTGCCTTGGAGATGCGTTTGCCGAGAATGATGGCCGAGAGTTTCTTGACGCTCTTGTCCTGTATGTCGAATTGCTCTGCGAATTGCTGCAGGTCCATAAACCTGTGCGCTTTGAACCTGTTGTGCTTTTCGAGACCGATAATATCATCCAGCACCGCTGCGCCGACCTTGGTGATAGTGGTCGATGACAGAATCTCTGCAAGTTCTTCCGGCAGGCCCATTTCGTTTAGGCGGAACAGGAATGCATCCGTCTCGCTCGATAACTGGAGCAGCGCGGTCCGCGGTCTGGGAGCGTGCGGAGTAAATATCGGTTTCGTTTCGGTATCGAATCCGATGGCTCGGCAGGCCTTCAGGTGGCTGATGGCTGCCTCGTAATCCGGCCCCAGGTCGGTGATGATATGTATCCTGCCCGGAAAAGCAGTGAGCGGCAGGGCTTCAATCTCCTCGGGAGTAATGCTTTGCTGATACATTAATCGAGTGTGGGATATATCAGCGAATAGCAGTAGGGCAGCATCTTGTGGATGCGCTCGAGGTTCTCTGCGTCGAGGTTGGACTTGGAGAAAGGAACCTGCTTGGTAGTAATCTCTTCGGTGCCCGTGGTGCGGCCGTACTTGTACTCGTAGGTAAGTTTGCCGTCTTCGGTCAGGTATTTCGGATCAAGTTCTGCCGAAGGCACGGAAATAAATGCCTTGACATCCTGCGGCGTGACGCGGAATGCCAGATTGCCGTCTTCGCGCAGAGTGCGGTAACATTCTTCAGCCGTATAAACTGCCGGGTCGATGAAAATCAGATCCGGTGCGAGCAGTTCGCGGTAGGGGTAATTGCCTTCCACATTGTATTCGCGCAGTTCTTCGACGACTTTCTGCAGGGTTTCCAGTTGGAACGGATAGTGTGTGCAGCCGAGGATGACGGCGGTGATGGGAACGGTGCTGCCGCTGAGGCGGTGACGCTCTACGAGCGAAACGAGGTTGAATCGTGCGTAGTTGATCGCGCTGTTGAGTTGCAGGTTCTCTTTCGCACCGTCTTCGCCTTCGCTCCAGAGCATACGGCCTTCTTCGTAATCGAAGTTATATACGTCCAGAAGTTCTGCCTTAAGGTCGCCGTCGCCTGTGCCGATACGCGGTCCGCGATAACTGTCGCGGGGCTCGGTGAGTGCCGGATTGACGAAGTCGGGTTCGCTGTCAACGGATTCTGCGAAGCCGTAACCGCTCTGGTTGACCACTGAAATCTGGGGACCGGAAGTGCGTTCAGCCGCCATCTCGTTGATGGTGCGTTCGTAAGCTCCGGATGAAATCGTTCCAACAGTTGCGAGAACGCCGATGGTGCAGGGGTGGTCCTTGTCGGAGAGCAGGTCGAGTGCCGCCTTGCTGCCGGCATTGATTACGCCGATGACCTTGACGCCGGTACCGGAACGGTCCAGCAGGCTGCGGACGTAGGAGAGGCCATAAGCTGTTGCGGTGTTGCAGGCTATGACGATGATCTTGCAGCGGGGCTTTTCGCCGGTAGGCTGCAGGTCAAAAGCGCTCTTGTAGTAGCGGTCGCCCAGCAGGAAGAGTGCGTCTTTGACCACCAGCTCCTGCAGGTAATCGGCCTTGCCGTTGGCATCGTAAGTGCCGTAGGGCATATTTGCCTGGTCTGCCAGATATACGAAATGTTCGCCCGCGAAGTCGAGAATGCGGTCGCTGCCTTCAGCGCCGGAAATGTTGTTGAAGCGGTCGAACGAGATAATGCGTTCTGCGACTGTCAGTCCGCCGGTGCCGGAATCGAAGATGCCGATGGGCAGATCTTTCATATCCTGCGGGTAACGCGAGAAGTCCTGATAATAGACTGAATGAGGGTCGTTGAGCGCCTTTTCGATTATGGGAAGCGTGAGCGTCTCGACGACAGCCTGCCGCTTGCATCCGCCCAGCGCGACAATCACGCACAGGCAAGCAGCCAATATAGCACGGTTTTTCATCTTAAACAGATTTGATTCTTATCTTGCAAAAATACCGATAATTTTGTTATGATAAACAAGGCTGCCTGCAAATAATTGCGGGCAGCCTCGGAGGTTTGATTGAAATAGATTCTACAGTGTAACTGCGACGGTAAGAATACT
>CAMZIP010000066.1 GCA_947307265.1 uncultured Bacteroidales bacterium
GATCGGCTGCTCCTCAAGGTTGAACTTCGTGCCCATATTGGAAACACCGTAGAGATACAGCTGGTTAGCGTCGTAATTGACGAGGACGACCTCATTTTCAGCAGTCTCGGCATAATCGTACGGATTAGGCTCGCCGAGCGGCTTGAGAGTCTCGGGAACGCGGTGCAGGCGGTTGACGGCCTCGACAGCCTCTTCGCCCGAAAGCGGACCGTAATAGAGAACCTCGTGAGCGTTGGAGAACAGACCGTGAACCCTCTCGAGCAGTTCTTCGTCGGTGACGGCTGCAAGGGCCTTGTTGGAGAGGACGTTCTTCGTCGGATTGTTCTTCGCGCCGTAGAGCATATACTGCTGCAGTTTACGGAAATTGGCGCGCTGGTTGAGCTTCTCGTTGCGGCGCTCCTGCATACAGTTGAGTTTCAGCAGCTGGAGAGCGACCGGATTGGGCTGTGCGCCTTCGATAAGGTCTTCGAGCAGCGTGAGGGCAGGCTCCATATTCTCGGCAAGGCCGGAAACGGTAACGTACGTACGCTCGCCGGTGCACTGCACGTTGAAGTTGCAAGCCAGGCGGTAGAGTTCCTTCTGGATATCTTCGGCGGTCTTGTCAGCCGTGCCGAGGAAACTGATATAATCGGAAGCCAGGTCGAGCTTGTTGTCGTTGTAGGTACCGGTCTCGAAGAGATAGGTGAGGGAGAAAATGCCGTTGGTGACATTCTGCTTGTAAAGCACCGGAATATCGGACTTCGCCTGGAGAATGCTCATCTCGGTATTGAAATCTACGAAAGCGGGCTCGATAGGCTCGACCTCGGTAGCCTGGGTCTTCTTCAGGAAATCGCTGGCCATTTCGCGGTTCATCGGAATCGGGGTGATGGCCGGCTTGGCGATCTTCTCTACGGTCGGATCGGGTTTCTCGAGTTTGTGGATCTCGACGCGGTTGTCACCGAAATACTCGTTTACGAACTTGACCAGGTCATCCTTGGTGATGGCTGCCAGAGCGTCGATATTGTGGACGTAATCCTTCCACTCGATACCGTTGATGAAGCAGTTGACCTCGTCGCGAACCAGTGCCTGCGGCATCTCGATGCGGCGCATAAAGTAGAGTTTGCGGTTGTTGATGGCCGAAGTCAGCAGGTCATCGTCAAACTCGCCCTTCTTGACCTTCTCGATCTCTTCGAGTGCGATGTCGCGCAGCTCTTCGAGGCTCTGACCTGCCTTCGGATTACCTTCTACGAAGAAAATCGAATAGTCAGCCAGCGAATAAGCGCCTGCGCTGAGGCTCAGTGCGCGCTGCTGCTGCAGGACGTCGATATCGATCAGACCAGCCTTGCCGTTGTTCAGCACGTCGCCGAGGAGTTCGAGGTAATTGGCCTCAGGTGAATTGGCTCCGGGGAAGCGCCAAGCCATCGCGAGGGTGGGAGCCTCGAGACCGAGCACTTCGCGGACGATGGGTTCGGTGATGGGATCCTCTGCGGGGAATTCAGCCTTCTTCAGGTCCTTGTTCGGCTTCATACCGCCGAAATACTTCTCGATGATGCGGATGGTCTTGTCCGGGTCGAAATCACCGACGAGACAGACAGCCATATTGTTGGGAACATACCACTGGTCGTGATACTTCTTGATGTTGGTGATCGAAGGATTCTTCAGGTGCTTCTGCCAGCCGATGATCGGAGTGCCGTAGGTGTGCTTCTTGAAGAGTTCAGCAAACAGCGCCTCGTTGACCTTCTCGCTGTCCATCGTAGCGTACATATTGTACTCCTCGTAGATGGTCTCGAGCTCCGTATGGAAACCGCGGAGGACGCAGTTCTGGAAGCGGTCAGCCTGGATCATAGCCCAGTTCTCGATCTGGTTGGAAGGAATGTTCTCAACGTAGCAGGTTACGTCGTATGCGGTGTAGGCGTTGGTGCCGTCCGAGCCGATTGCCGACATAAGTTTGTCATACTCGTTGGGAATGAAATACTTTGCAGCCTCCTGCGAAATGGAGTCGATGCGGTGGTAGATTGCGGTGCGCTCAGCCTCGTCAGTCGTCTGGCGATAGACTTCGAAGAGCTCCTCAATCTCGTTGAGCAGAGGTTCCTCGGCTGCATAGTCGGAAGTACCGAACTGCTGCGTGCCCTTGAACATCAGGTGCTCGAAATAGTGTGCCAGGCCGGTAGTCTCCTGGGGATCGTTCTTGCTGCCTACGCGGACAGCGACCTGCGCCTCGATGCGCGGCTGGTCGCGGTTGACAATCATATAGACCTTCAAACCGTTGTCCAGCGTGTAGATACGTGCGCCGGTGGGGTCTCCCTTCACGGACTCGTACTTCGGGCCGCAGGATGCTGCGACGAGTACCGCTGCCGCGAAAAACAGGAGGCGGGTAATTTTTTTCATAACGAAATATGTTTAAATGGTTTCTTTATTGGTTACAAATATAGCCATTTCGGAATAATAGTGTATCTTTGTATGATTTATTATGGAGAGATTGCGCCACATATTTTTGATGGTCATTGCGGCTGCGCTGCTGTGCGCTTCGCCGTGCATCATCTGCGCGCAGGAGAGCCGTCCTGTCTCGGAGGTTATCTCGTTCGATGACAAGATCCACGACTTCGGAGACGTGCTCATCGGCGACGGTCCGGTAAGCCATACATTCCGTTTCCGCAACGTCGGCAATACGGATATGACCGTTCTCAACGTCATCTCTTCCTGCGGCTGCACCACTCCCGTCTGGCCCACGGAGCCCATAGCGCCCGGTGGAGAAGGGGAGATATCGGTCACCTTTACCAACGACCAGGGCCCGTATCCGTTCGACAAGACGCTGACTGTCTATGTGAGCGGAGCCGCCCGTCCCGAGATTCTGCATATCCGCGGCGTGGCCTACGACAAATTCCCGAAGTTGGAAGAGCGCTTCCCGCAGCGCCTGGGCCGTCTGGGATTCCGCAATTTCACGATGCCAATCGGACACGTGGCCAAAGGTACGACCCGCACCGACCGCGTCCGCTTTGCCAATCTGTCCGACAGGCCGCTGAAGGTCGAGGCAGTCGAGGCCGATCCGGGCCTGAGCGCAACGGTCCAGCCCAATCCCGTCCCGCCGCACGAGGTGGCATACCTCGTCTGCACGGTTGACAGCCGCAAGGCGGGAGACAAGTGGGGCAAGACTCCTCTGAAGATGAAACTGGCGGTCGAAGGCCGCACCTATCCGGCACCGTTTACAGTGCTGGCATACATTCGCGACGATTTCTCGCATATGAGCGCGGAGCAGATAGCCGATGCCGGCGTGCCGGAGCCCGTTATCGCATACGCGGAGATAGGCGAGGTAGCCGCCGGAACGAAGGTGGACTTTTCATACACCATCCGCAATACCGGCAAAGGCCCGCTTCTGCTGCGCAAGGTGGACTGGGAATCCGACGGCATCAGCGATCTCAACCATTATCCGATCCGCGTCAAGCCCGGCGCACAGGTGGAACTCCGTTTCCGTCTGGATACCGCAGGCCGCGAAGGAGATGTGCTGGACGTGCTGACGCTGCTGACCGATTCGCCGGACAAAACCGTTGTCAATTTGTTTATTTCAGGATATATCAAGAAGTAAAATGGAGCATCAGGGAGATTTTTTCGACGACTACAAGAACGAGGATTCGAGCCTTATCGTCAATGCTGGCGTTAAGCAGCCCCCGATAATGAATCCCTATGTGAAGAAGTTCTATCGCAAGCGTCCGGCCATCCTTACGGCTGACGAGTATATGGAGGGTATTCTCAATGGCAATACCACCATCCTCAGCCAGGCCATCACGCTGGTCGAGAGCGTCCTGCCCGAGCATCGCGCAGTAGCGCAGGAGATCATCCGCCGCTGCCAGCCGATTTCGACGGAGCGCCGTTCGATGCGTATCGGTCTCACGGGCGTGCCCGGCGCCGGCAAGAGTACCTTCATCGAGGCATTCGGCTCCTATCTTACCAGCAAGGGCCACAAACTCGCAGTGCTGGCCATCGACCCGAGTTCCGAGCGTACGAAGGGCAGTATCCTGGGAGACAAGACGCGTATGGAGACGCTCTGCCACGATCCCAACGCATTCATCCGCCCCAGCCCGAGCGCCGGTTCGCTCGGCGGCGTGGCCCGCAAGACGCGTGAGACCATTCTGCTCTGCGAGGCGGCCGGATTCGATACGGTATTCGTAGAAACGGTGGGTGTCGGCCAGAGCGAGACCGCGGTACATTCGATGACGGACTTCTTCCTGCTGCTGCTCATTTCCGGCGCCGGAGATGACCTTCAGGGCATCAAGCGCGGCATTATGGAAATGTCCGATATGATCAACGTCACCAAGGCGGACGGCAGCAACATTGAGAAGGCGGAAATGGCGAAGGTGCTCTACATCAACGCCCTGCACCTCTTCCCGCCGACGGCTTCGGGCTGGGTGCCTACGGCCGTCACCTCATCCGCCGTCACCAAGGCCGGCCTGCCGGAAATCCTGCAGAAGCTGGAGGAATATTTCGCGCTGGTGCGCGAAAACGGCTATTATGACCGCCGTCGCCGCGAACAGGCCCGCTACTGGATGTACGAGAGCATCAACGAATCGCTCAAGAATATGTTTTATGAGAATCCGGTCATCGAGCACCTGCTCCCCGAATACGAGGATGCAGTGCTGGAGGGCCGTCTGGAGTCGTTCTCTTCGGCTTCGGAACTCATCGACAAATACAAAGAAAGCCTCTAACGGATGGAAGAGATTCTGGACATAGTATTCGATACGCTCCGCAACTCCATACTGATTACCGGTATGGTGATCGTGATGATGCTGATGATCGAGTACGTCAACATCCAGTCCCAGGGACGCTGGTTCAAGCGTCTTCGCGGCTCCTCCACGGGGCAGGTGTTCATCGGTACGCTGCTCGGACTTGTACCGGGATGTGTTGGCGGCTTCGCTGCAGTATCGCTCTATACCCACGGACTGTTCGGACTGGGCGCGCTGGTGGCGGCTATGATTGCATCTTCAGGCGACGAGGCGTTCGTAATGCTCGGAATGATTCCGCGTCAGGCGCTGATGCTGATGGTAATACTCGGCGTCGTAGCAATCGCCGTCGGTCTCATTATCAATCTTTTCAACCGCAAAAAGCCCGTCCGCGAGGTCTGCGACCACGATTTTGAGGTACACCTCTGCGACGAGCACCATCACGATTCGCACGGTCACTGCGACGGCGAAGGCGACTGCCCGCATGCGAGCCTCCGCAATATGCGCCATCCTTCGTGGCAGCGCATAGTCCTGCTGATAGGCGTGGCGGCATTCATCGTGGCACTTGCATTCGGACTGCTGGAGCACGGACACGAGCACGCAACTGACGAAATGTCAGTTACTCCCGCCGGTTTCAATATCCTCGATGAATACTGGCTCAACCTTATCGTCGCCATTCTGAGCCTCTTCGTACTGTGGTTCATAATGACGGCGAAGGAGCATTTCATCAAGGAGCACCTGTGGGATCACGTCATCCGCAAACACTTCCTGAGAGTGTTCTGCTGGACATTCGGCACGATGCTGCTGATCGCGGCGGGCCTGCATTTCTTCGATATAGCATCCTGGACCAATGACAATGTGATCTTTATGATATTGCTTGCGGTGCTCATCGGCATCATTCCCGAGTCGGGCCCGCACTTGATTTTTGTCACGCTTTTTGCAGCGGGAGCCGTGCCCTTCTCCGTATTGCTGGCAAGCAGCATTTCGCAGGACGGCCACGCAGCCCTGCCGCTTTTGGCCGGCAGCCCCCGTAGTTTCGTCAGCACCAAACTGATCAACGCGCTGGTGGCGCTTGCAGTGGGATTGGGATGCTACGCGTTAGGATTTTGATTAGAAAACATTTAAGATATGGCAAACATACTTACCAAATTATTCGGAACGAAAAATGAACGCGACGTCAAGACGGTAACGCCTCAACTCAAGGCGACGCTCGCGGCTTACGAACGGATCGACCGTATGAGCGACGATGAGTTGCGCGAGGCATCTGCCGCACTGCGCACCAAGGTTCGCGAGTTTATCGCGCCCGAAGAGGCGCAGGTCGCTTCCATCAAGGAGCAACTGGAGAACGTCGATATCGAGCCGCGCAAGAAGGAAAAACTCGCTGAGGAGCAGGACCGTCTGATCAAACTCATAGACGATAAGATTGAGCAGGTGCTCAACGAGGTGCTGCCCGAGGCATTCGCCATAATGAAATCCACGGCACGCCGTTTCAAGGAGAACGAGACCATCCGCGTCAAGGCGACCGATTTCGACCGCGACCTGAGCGCTTCTCACGATTTCGTGACGGTGGACGGCGATTATGCCATCTGGCGCAATCACTGGATGGCCGGCGGCAACGAAGTTACCTGGGATATGGTGCATTATGACGTGCAGATCATCGGCGGTATCGTTCTTCACGGCGGCAAGATCGCCGAGATGGCGACAGGTGAAGGTAAGACTCTCGTGGCAACGCTGCCTGTCTTCCTCAACGCACTTGCCGGCAAGGGCGTCCACGTGGTCACCGTCAACGACTACCTCTCCAAGCGAGATGCAGAGTGGATGGGTCCGCTCTATATGTTCCACGGCCTGAGCGTCGATTGCATCGACAAGCACCAGCCCAACTCCGAGGGACGCAAGAAGGCTTATCTCTCCGACATCACTTTCGGTACCAACAACGAATTCGGCTTCGATTACCTGCGCGACAATATGGCCATCAATCCGAATGACCTCGTGCAGCGCAAGCATCAGTTCGCCATCGTCGACGAGGTGGACTCCGTCCTGATCGACGACGCCCGTACCCCTCTCATCATTTCCGGTCCGGTGCAGCGCAGCGGAGACGAGACGTTTATCGAATACAAGCCTTACGTCGAACGCCTCTACCAGGCACAGCGCCAGCTGGTCAACCAGACTCTCAACGAGGCCCGCAAGCAGATTGCCGCAGGCGAAATCAACGATAAGGGCGAGATTCTGCTGCTCCGTGCGCACAAAGGTCTGCCGAAGTACGGTCCGCTCATCAAGTACCTGAGCGAGCCGGGTATCAAGCAGATTCTGCAGAATGCCGAGGCAAAGATCACCCGCGCCGCATTCTCCGACCGCGACATCGAGCAGCGCATCATTACCAACGAACTGTATTTCGTCATCGACGAGCAGCAGCGTTCGGTCGAACTGACGGACAAGGGTAATGACGTTCTGGCGCAGGCCGTCGGTGACGCAGACTTCTTCCTGATGCCGCGCCTGGGCGACGAGACCGCCGCCATCGAGCAGATGGACATTTCCGACGAGGAAAAGAAGCAGAAGAAGGACGAACTCAATGCCAATTACGCGCTCAAGGCTGAGCGAATGCATACCGTTGACCAGTTGCTCAAGGCGTACGCGATGTTCGAGAAGGACGTCGATTACGTGATCGTGGACAACAAGGTCAAGATCGTGGACGAGGGTACCGGCCGTATTATGGAAGGACGCCGCTGGAGCGACGGTCTGCACCAGGCGGTCGAGGCCAAGGAAAACGTGAAGG
>CAMZIP010000067.1 GCA_947307265.1 uncultured Bacteroidales bacterium
GTGCCAGACTAGTTCCTGCAAAGCAGGGACGAAGGCTGGTATGGGAGGGGCCGTAGCGAGCGCCGCAGGCGCGAGAGAAGTTCCGCCGAAAGAACGCTGCTTTCCGTGCGGAGCGATAGATCCTTCGCTACGCTCAGGATGACAACCCTATTGTTATTCGCGGATGGCTTTGATGCCGGGGAGTTCCTTGCCTTCGAGGAATTCGAGCATTGCACCGCCGCCGGTCGAGACGTAGCTGACCTTATCGGCATAACCCATCTTGTTGACTGCAGCAACCGAATCGCCGCCGCCTACGAGGGTAAATGCGCCCTTTGCGGTAGCCTCTGCCAGCATACTTGCCATAGCGCGGGTAGCCCCGGCAAATGCGGGCATCTCGAACACGCCGAGAGGGCCGTTCCAGAGGATAGTGCGTGAAGACATAATCACCTTGCGGAAAGTCTCTACGGAAGAGGGAGCGGCATCCATACCCATCCAGCCGTCGGGAATGGCATTCTTGGGAACGATCTTCGTAGCGGCATCGTTGCTGAACGCATCTGCTACGATGACTTCGTCACCGAAATAGAGGCCAACGCCCTTGGCTGCAGCCTTGTCGAGAATGGCCTTTGCCGTCTCGATCTGGTCGTCTTCGCAGAGCGAATTGCCTACGCTGCCGCCCTGTGCCTTGACGAAGGTATAGACCATACCGCCGCCGATAATGATATTGTCAACGCGGTCGATGAGATTCTCGAGGATGCCGATCTTGGAAGACACCTTGGCGCCGCCCAGGATGGCCGTGGTGGGATGCTCGGGATTGTTGAGCACCTTCTCGATGGCTGCGATTTCGCCTTCCATCAGGTAGCCGAACATCTTGTCCTCCGGGAAATATTTTGCGATGAGCGCAGTCGAAGCGTGTGCGCGGTGTGCGGTGCCGAATGCGTCATTGATATAGCAGTCTGCATAGCTTGCAAGCTTTGCCACGAATGCCTTCTGGCTCTCCTTTACGACAGCCTTTGCAGCCTTCTTCTCTTCTTCGGAAGCATCCTCTGCAAGTCCGCGGGGCTTGCCCTCTTCCTCTGCATAGAAACGCAGGTTCTCGAGCATAAGCACCTCGCCCGGCTTGAGCGCAGCAGCCTGTGCGGAAGCATCCTGGCAGTCAACTGCAAACTGTACGGGGACACCCAGACGCTCAGAAACGCACGGAAGAATGTGCTTGAGCGAGAATTTGTCAGCAGGACCCTTCGGCCGTCCCAGGTGGGACATAAGAATCAGCGAACCGCCGCCCGCAAGAACTTTCTTGAGCGTGGGGATTGCGGCACGGATTCGGGTATCATCAGTGATATTGAAATTTTCGTCAAGCGGAACGTTGAAATCGACGCGGACAATGGCTTTCTTGCCGGTGAAATCGTAGGTGTCAATATTTTTCATTTCTATGCTTTTAAATGGTATGCAAAATTAAGATAAAACCTCAAATAATGGTACATATTCTTGTTATCTTTGTCGTATGATAAATATCGAGCAACCTTCATCGTCTTGGAAGGACTACGAACTGATTGACTGCGGAGATTTCTCCAAACTGGAGAGATTCGGCACGTGCGTGACTATCCGCCCCGAGCCCAAGGCGCTGTGGCATAAGACACTCACCGACGACAAGTGGCGCCAGATGGCGCACGTCGAGTTTAAGCCGGGCGCCGGATTCGGCAAAGCCGGAAAAGAGGACAGCGGCACCTGGACTTCCATCCATCCCACCCCTGAGCAGTGGGTCATCCGCTACCCTGCAGTCGATTTCAAGTTGCGCCTCGGCCTGACTTCATTCAAGCACGTAGGCGTATTCCCGGAGCAGGCCACCAACTGGGATTTCATCCACAGTACGGTGAAAGACCTCTGCGCACACCAGTCGCAGCCCCCGAAGGTGCTCAACCTGTTCGCCTATACCGGCGCAGCTTCCCTCGCCGCCCTGCGCGGCGGAGCCGAAGTGACGCATCTGGACTCGGTACGCAACGTCGTCACCTGGGCCCGCACCAATATGGAACTCAGCGGTATGGACGGCATCCGATGGATAGTGGAGGACGCACTTAAGTTCGCCCGTCGCGAAGTCCGTCGCGGCAATCTCTACCAGGGTATCATTCTCGACCCGCCTGCATACGGCCACGGTCCCGACGGTGAGCGCTGGAAACTGGATGAATGCCTGTTCGAGATTCTCTCGCTCTGCAACCGCATCCTCGCGCCGCACGATTCGTTCCTCGTCCTCAACCTCTACTCCAACGGCTACAGCGCAGTGCTGGCCGAAACTCTCGCAAGGAGTGCGTTCGGCAGCGAAGGCGAACTCACGGCCGGCGAGTCGGTGCTCTGCGACCGTTTCGGCAAGAAGTTGCCGCTCAGTGTATTTGCAAGATTAAAACGTTAACGCTATATGGATTTTCTTTCTGTTGTCTGGAATGTCGATCCGGTCATTCTGAAAATTGGCCCCCTCGCCATACGCTGGTATTCACTTCTTTTCGTAGCGGGATTCCCCCTCGGATACTGGCTCTTTACGAAGTTTTACAAGGATGAAGGCCTCTCCGAGAAACTGCTGGAGCCGCTGCTCTACGCACTTCTCATCGGTACCATCGTAGGCGCACGCGTAGGTCACTGCGTATTCTATGAGCCGTCCTACTTCCTGACAAAGGAACACTGGTTCGAGATTCTGCAGCCCTGGAAGGGCGGCCTCGCATCGCACGGCGGCGCCATCGGCGTGCTGCTGGCCATCTGGTGGTATTGCTCCCGTTACGGCAAGAAAAACGGCTTCGGAATGCTCTGGCTGCTTGACCGTCTCGTGATTGCGGTAGCTTTTGCGGGCTGCTTCATCCGCCTCGGCAACCTTTTCAACTCGGAGATTTACGGCTGCGCTACCGACCTGCCCTGGGGCTTCATTTTCGAGCGTCGCGGCGAGACCGTTCCCAAGCATCCGACGCAGATTTACGAGTCGCTGACCTATCTGCTGCTGGGATTCCTGCTGCTCTGGATGTACCGCAAAAAACTGGACAAGATATACCGTGGAATGCTTCTGGGCACGTTTTTCACCATCTGCTTCGGAATGCGCTTCCTCATCGAGTTCATCAAGCAGGCCAACATATATTTTGACAATTTCTTCGGCCTCAATATGGGACAGGTCCTCAGCATTCCGTTTATTGCAGTAGGTATCTTCTTCATAATCAGAAGTTATATCGTCAAGACTCCTTCTCGCAGGATCCAGCCGGTGAAGGAGAATTACCGACCGCCTAAGAAGTCGGCGGCTTAATAAGTCAAATCAAGGTTACTTTATAATGAAAAAGTTCTTCATTCTTTGCCTTGCATCAGTTGCACTGAGCGCAACGATGCAGGGCCAGACGCGTTACAGCGGCTATTACAAGGATCTTTTTATGGACAGCGGCATCGCCCTCAATACTCTCGAAGAGTTGCCTGCCGCACAGTTCCTCAACCTTTCGATGGAAAGCATCCGTACCTATGACAGCGGCACCAAGATCCCTGCTACGGAGTACGAAACCGAACTTATGCATAATGTTTTCGTCGGTTCGGAAATCGACGAAAACGGCATTCTGCTCTATCCTGACGGCGCTGCGCGATTCAGGGTGATCTACGTCAACGGCGGCAAGTCCACTACGCACGGCAAGAATCTGACTGCCGACGGCGTCGAGAATTTCCGCAGGTTCGTGGCCGGTGGCGGCAGTTATGTCGGCACGTGCGCAGGTGCGTTTTTCGCAAGCAAGGGCACTTTCAACGAGAAGGAAGGCACATATAAGGATAACCCCAACTACGCAGGCATCTGGCCCGGTTATACCGTCGGTACGAAACTCAGCAAATCCGCTACGAGCCTTACCGTCGAGAAGAAGTCCCCGCTCCTGAAATATTATGATTTCGGCGGCGACCGGATGATCGACAGCGTGCGCCATAACGGCGGCTGCTTTATGCATACTGCAAATGCTCCGAAGGGCACCGAGGTGCTTCTGCGTTTCGTGGGCGATACCCTCAACCTCAAGAGGTCCATTCACCAGGAGGTAAATGCCTGGGCTTACAAGGCAGATGAATATACCGGCCGCGTGGTGGTGACCGGCTCGCATCCGGAGAAGATGGTGAGCGGCGACCGCCTCGAAATGTTTGCGGGTATGATCCGCTACGCTATGGAAGGCAACGGTGCGCCCCGCATCAAGGGCGAGCTGCAGAACTGCGAGACGCGCATAATGACCCTGCGCAGCCACGATAAACTGCCCGAATTTACGGCCATCGGCGACCGCCAGTTCCACCATTTCACCTTCAAGGTGCCGAAAGGCGCGAAGCAGGTGCGCATCGACCTCAAGCCCGACAAGGGTTATGCTGATTTCGACCTGTTCCTGTTCGCAGGCTTCGACGGTCCGGTATTCAATGACAACGCGAAGTATCACAATGTCGAACTCGGCGCCGAGAAGTCGCTCTATATCGACGCGCCCAAGGCCGGGCTGCTGTATATTTCAGTTTTCTGCTTTACGACTGTCGATACCGTTGTCACCAAGAACGGCGAGCAATATACCGGCCGCGTAGAGGTGCTCAACGGTGTGCCTTATACCATCACCGCAACCGTTCTTGACGAACCTGAAGTTTATTCGAAGTAATGAAACGATATTTCGCATTCCTGCTGGCAGCAGTCGCGCTGATGCCCGTCACGCTGTCGGCGCAGAACAACGACGGTTATTATAAGGACGTGTATATGGACGGCGGTATGAGCCTGTCTTCACGCCGCGACCTGCCCGCCACCCGTGCGCTCGGATTGAGCCTCGAAGTGCTCAACGGCGTACCCTATATCATCGGGGTGACGTATTAGATCAAATACCTCAAACTGAGGCCCAGGTCGAAGTAGGGATGGTAGGCGTAGGGGCCGAGGACGTTCACCATCGGGCGAAAGTCGAGTGAAATGGTAAGCGGCAGGATATAGAGTTCGTATTCGAGGCCTGCCTGCAGACCTGCGGCCAAACCGGCGTGCGGGTCAGTCGAAACGCGTGCCGCAAGCGCCGGACCGGCGAACCAGTTGGTCCGAGACAAAAGATACGAGCGATAGTGGTATGCCGCCGTCAGGTTGAACCACACCGGAGACTTGGTAATATTTGAAATACCGGCATCCAGTTCCAACCTATGATGGTACGAGAACTCGCTCTGGAATGAGGCCTCGGCACTGATTCCGGACAGGCAGCCTACACGCACGCCGACGGCGCCCTGAGCATAACCGGTGCAGGTAAACGCCAGGACGGCAACCAATATCATCAGAATACGTTTCATTCCTCTCTTCGCTGTGATTCGCGGCGCATATCTTTATCCTTGATACTCTCGCGCTTATCGAACTCGCGTTTACCGCGCGCGAGCGAAATATTGACCTTGGCATAGCCGCCCTCGGAGATAAAAAGCCGCGTCGCCACGATGGTCATACCCTTCTCCTTGACCGCACGCTGCAACTTGTTCAACTCACGGCGCGTGAGGAGCAGTTTGCGGTCGCGGCGCGGATCCTGACGGCTGAAAGCAGAACCCCACCAGTATTCGGCGACGTTCATATTCTTGATAAACAGCTCGTCTCCGACAAAATAGCAATAACTGTCCACAAGCGATGCCTTGCCAGCCCGGATACTCTTGATTTCCGAGCCGGTAAGCACGATGCCGGCGGTAAAATGCTCCAGCAGTTCGTATTCGAACGAAGCGCGCTTGTTGCGGATCTCTATTTTAGCCTTGCCTTTTGCCATAGGGATACAAAGTTAACAAAAAGAAATCGTATTTTTGCAAGGTAAATAGCGCCTGCTGATGTACGACCAGTATGATCTCATAGCCGTTATCGGCCCGACCGCCTCGGGCAAAACGCGTTATGCCGTAGAACTCGCGCGCCAACTTGACGGCGAGATCCTCTCGGCCGACTCCAGGCAGGTCTATCGCGGGATGGGTATCGGTCCCGGCAATGTCCTGGGGGTCTACGGGGATGTGCCTTTTCACCTGATAGATAGAGTTCACGCTGGCGTGATATACAACATCTATCGTTACCAGCACGACTTCGAGGCAGCATATCGCGATATTCTCGCACGTGGAAAGCGGCCGATCCTGTGCGGCGGCAGCGGCCTGTACGTCGAGGCTGCCACCTGCGGTTATTACCTTCCGGACGTACCGGCAAACCAGGAACTTCGCGACGAACTGGACAAACTCCCGACCGAGGAACTCATCGCCCGCTACGAAGCACTCCGCAAGCCGCACAATACCACTGACTACGATACGCGACAGAGACTTATCCGCGCGCTGGAGATTGCCATCTGGGAAGAAAACCACCCCGTCACGCATACCTCATTCCTGCCCAAGCATACCAAATACCTGGGCATCAGCGTTTCGCGCGAAGAGCGCAACGCCCGTATAGACCGCCGTCTCACCCAACGTCTGAACGAAGGGATGATAGACGAGGTCCGCGGCCTGCTCGACAGCGGCATCAAGCCGGAAGACCTGCTGTACTATGGTCTGGAATACAAATTCGTGACGCTCTACCTCATCGGAGAACTCACGCGCGAAGAAATGGAAGAACGCCTGCGCACGGCAATCCACCAGTTCGCCAAACGGCAGATGACCTGGTTCCGCGGAATGGAACGCCGCGGTATCCAGATCGAATGGATAAAGCCTTAAATTAGACCGTCATTATCTCCTTTTCCTTGGCAGCGAGGATATCATCGACCTTCTTGTTGAAGTTGTCGGTGTCCTTCTGTACCTCGGCCTCGGCATCCTTCTCGACATCCTCCGGAAGACCGTCCTTAATCATCTTCTTAAGAACTTCGATAGCATCGCGGCGTGCGCTGCGGATGCTGACCTTGGTGTTCTCACCTTCGGTGCGGGCCTTCTTGACGAGATCCTTGCGGCGCTCCTCGGTCAGAGCCGGGACATTGATGCGGATGCTCTCGCCGTTATTCTGGGGAGTAAAGCCGAGATTGGCATCCATAATGGCCTTCTCGATAGCGTGAATAAGGCTCTTGTCCCAAGGCTGGATGATGATGGTCTTCGCATCGGGAGTGGTGATGCTGGCCGTCTGCGGAACAGGAGTCATATTGCCGTAATAGGACACCATTACGTTGTTGAACACAGCCGGATTAGCCTTGCCGACGCGATAATTCTTCAGTTCTTCTTCGAGGTGGGCGACTGCCTCCCCCATCTTGGTCTTCGACTTGGCGATGACCTCTTTGGATTTCTCTATCATAACGTTAGGATTTAATCGGAATTGCTGACCAGCGTGCCCACCGGCTCGCCCTTTACCACGTCCATAAGTGCGCCGGGGCGGTTGATGTCGAATACCACGATGGGAACGTCATTCTCGCGGCAGAGCGTGAATGCGGTCTGGTCCATAATGCGAAGATCTTCAGCAATTGCACGCACGAAACTCAGTTTCTCGTAACGCTTGGCATTGGGATTGAGTTTCGGATCGCTGTCATACACACCGTCCACCTTGGTACC
>CAMZIP010000068.1 GCA_947307265.1 uncultured Bacteroidales bacterium
ATCACCCAGCAGCCGCTCGGCGGTAAGGCACAGTTCGGTGGCCAGCGTTTCGGTGAAATGGAGGTCTGGGCTCTCGAGGCATTCGGTGCTTCCAACATTCTCCAGGAGATTCTGACCATCAAGTCTGACGACGTTACCGGCCGCAGCCGCGCATACGAAGCAATCGTCAAGGGCGACCCGATGCCGACTCCCGGCATTCCCGAGTCCCTCAACGTGCTGCTCCACGAACTCCGCGGTCTCGGCCTGAACATCAAGCTGGATTAATTTTATGTAGGATCAAAAAAGATTTCCAAATATGCTTGCAAAGAAAGACTCCAAGATAAAGACGAATTTCAACAGGATCACCATCGGCCTGGCATCACCAGAGGATATCCTCGCCAAGTCGAAGGGAGAGGTCCTCAAGCCGGAAACGGTCAACTACCGCACCTACAAACCGGAGCGGGACGGCCTTTTCTGTGAAAGGATATTCGGTCCTACCAAGGATTACGAGTGCCACTGCGGCAAGTACAAGAGGATCCGCTACCGCGGCATCATCTGCGACCGTTGCGGCGTGGAAGTCACCGAGAAGAAAGTCCGCCGTGAGCGTATGGGGCACATCGCCCTCACCGTTCCCGTGGCACATATCTGGTACTTCCGTTCGACGCCCAACAAGATCGGTTACCTGCTCGGCATTCCGTCCAAGAAACTCGACGCAATCATCTACTACGAGCGCTATATCGTGATCAATGCCGGTGCGGCTGAGAAATTTGGCTGCAAGTCATTCGACCCGATCAACGAGGATGTCACCCTGCTCTCCGAAGAGGAGCTCCAGCAGATTCTCGCCAAGGACGAGATGAAGGACAATGACAAACTCGCTGCCGACGATCCGAACAAGTTCACCGTAGGAATGGGTGCTGAGGCTATCTACCAGCTCCTCGAGAAACTCGACCTCGACAAACTCTCCTACTCTCTCCGCGAGAAGGCAGACAAGGAGAATTCCCAGCAGCGCAAACAGAACTCCCTGAAGCGCCTGGGCGTCATCGAGGCATTCCGCGAAGCGAAGGACACCAACGATCCGAAGTGGATGATTATGAAGGTTATCCCTGTCATTCCACCGGATCTCCGTCCTCTCGTTCCGCTGGACGGCGGCCGTTTTGCAACTTCTGATGTCAACGACCTCTACCGTCGCGTCATCATCCGCAACAACCGCCTCAAGAAACTCATCGAGATCAAGGCTCCGGAAGTCATCCTCCGCAACGAGAAGCGTATGCTCCAGGAAGCAGTCGATTCGCTCTTCGACAATTCCCGCAAGGTAAATGCCGTCAAGAGTGAGTCCAACCGCACCCTCAAGTCCCTCTCGGATAACCTTAAGGGTAAGCAGGGCCGCTTCCGCCAGAACCTCCTCGGTAAGCGCGTCGACTATTCCGCACGAAGCGTTATCGTCGTCGGTCCTGAGCTCAAGATGCACGAGTGCGGTCTGCCGAAGTATATGGCAGCTGAACTCTACAAGCCGTTTATCATCCGCAAGCTCATCGAGCGCGGTATCGTAAAGACGGTCAAGAGCGCAAAGAAGATCGTGGACCGCAAGGATCCGGTCGTATGGGATATTCTCGAGAACGTGATGAAGGGCCATCCCGTCCTTCTCAACCGTGCTCCGACCCTGCACCGTCTCGGTATCCAGGCATTCCAGCCCAAGATGATCGAGGGTAAGGCAATCCAGCTGCACCCGCTGGCTTGTACGGCATTCAACGCCGACTTCGACGGTGACCAGATGGCAGTTCACCTCCCGCTCGGCAATGCTGCGATCCTCGAGGCCCAGATGCTGATGCTCGGCAGCCACAACATTCTCAACCCCGCAAACGGAGCCCCGATTACCGTGCCTTCGCAGGATATGGTGCTCGGTCTCTATTATATTACTAAGGAACGCACCAACGACAAGGGCCAGGGCCTGAAGTTTTACGGTCCGGAGGAGGCTATCATCGCCTACAACGAAGGCCGCGTCTCGCTCCAGGCAAAAATCCAGGTCCGTCTGCCTAAGGACAAGATGGATCTCTCCAAGGGTTATGAACTCGTCAATACCACCGTCGGCCGCGTACTCTTCAACCGTGTCGTGCCTGACGAGGTTCCTTACGTAAATACCCTTCTCAAGAAGAAGAAACTGCGTGATATCATCGGTGTCGTGCTGAAGCACACCGGTGTCGCCCGCACTTCGATGTTCCTCGATGACATCAAGGACCTCGGTTACAAGATGGCATTCAAGGGCGGTCTTTCCTTCAACCTCGGCGACGTCATCGTCCCTGAAGAGAAGGCAGGACTCATCGACCAGGGCTACAAGGAGGTGGACAGCATCCAGGGCAGTTACAATATGGGTCTTATCACCAACAACGAGCGTTACAACAAGGTCATCGACGTCTGGACAATGGCCAACCGCAGTCTGACGGCGATCGTCGAAAAGAAGATCGAGGCCGACAACGACGGTTTCAACCCTGTCTTTATGATGCTTGACTCAGGCGCCCGTGGTTCGAAGGACCAGATCCGCCAGTTGTGCGGTATGCGTGGTCTGATGGCCAAGCCGCAGAAGTCCGGTTCGACGGATGCAGGTATTATCGAGAACCCGATTCTTGCCAACTTCAAGGAAGGTCTGAATGCTCTCGAGTACTTCATTTCGACTCACGGTGCCCGCAAGGGTCTTGCCGATACCGCACTTAAGACGGCTGACGCAGGTTACCTTACCCGCCGTCTGGTCGATGTCTCGCACGACGTGATTATCAATGAGGAAGATTGCGGTACGCTCCGCGGCCTCGTGGCAAGCGCCATCAAGGATAAGGATGAGGTGGTCGAGTCTCTCGGCGACCGTATCCTCGGCCGTACTTCCGTCCACGATATCTACAACCCTGTCACCGGCGAACTTATCATCCATTCGGGTGAAATGATCACCGAGGACATCGCAGATCTCATCGAGTCCCTCCCCATCGAGCAGGTGGAGATACGTTCGGTGCTCACGTGCGAATCCCGCAAGGGTGTCTGTGCGAAGTGCTACGGACGCAACCTGGCTACCGGCCGTATGGTCGAGAAGGGCGAGGTCGTCGGCGTCATCGCCGCACAGTCCATCGGTGAGCCTGGTACACAGCTGACCCTGCGTACGTTCCACGTCGGTGGTACCGCTTCCAATACGGTCACCGACAACGGCATCAAGTCCAAGTACAATGACGGACGCCTCCATTTCGAGGAGCTGCGTACCATCACCAAGGTGGACGAGAACGGCAAGGAGCACATCATCGTGGTCAGCCGCACGACGGAGTTGAAGATCGTTCACCGCACTACGGGCATTACCCTGGCGCAGTACGATATTCCCTACAGCGCAGAGCTGTTCCTGGGCGAAGGCGCCGAGGTCAAGGTCGGCGACAATATCTGTACCTGGGATCCTTACAACGCCAGCGCCGTATCCGAGATCAGCGGTAAGGCTGTCTATGATACGATGATCAACGGTGTCACCTACCGCGAAGAGGCTGCCGACGAGTTCGCAAGCCACCGCGACAAGGTCGTCATCGAGAGCAAGGACAAGATGAAGAGCCCTGCTATCCGCATCGTGGACAAGGCCGGCAATACCATCAAGCAGCACAACCTGCCTGTCAACGCACACATTATGGTCGATGACGGCCAGGAGGTCCACGTCGGCGATATTCTCTTCAAGATTCCGCGTGCAATCGGCAAGTCAGGCGATATCACGGGCGGTCTGCCGCGCGTCACGGAGCTGTTCGAGGCCCGCAACCCGTCCAACCCGGCTATCGTGTCGGAGATCAACGGTGAAGTCATTATGGGTGACCTCAAGCGTGGTAACCGTACCATTATGGTCAAGAACAAGAGCGGCGAGACGAAGACTTATCTCGTCCCGACCTCCAAGCAGATTCTCGTCCAGGAAAATGACTACGTCCGCGCCGGTATGCCGCTTTCGGACGGTGCCGTCTCTCCTTCCAACATCCTCGCAATCCAGGGTCCTATCAAGGTCCAGGAGTACATTGTCAATGAGATTCAGGCAGTGTACCGCCTGCAGGGTGTGAAGATCAACGACAAGCACTTCGAGATCATCGTGCGCCAGATGATGCGCAAGGTGGAGATCGTCAATCCCGGCGATACCCTCTTCCTCGCTGGCCAGATGGTCGACAAGTGGGAGTTTATGGATGAGAACGACCGTATCTACGACAAGAAGTTCATCACCGATCCGGGCGACAGCAAGGAGCTCCACGCCGGCCAGCTGGTTCCTGTTCGCCGCCTGAGGGATGAGAATTCGCTCCTCAAGCGCCAGGATCTGCGACTGGTCCAGGCCCGCGACGCCGTTCCCGCCACCTGTAACCAGGTGCTGCAGGGTATCACCCGCGCCGCTCTGAAGACCAACAGCTTTATGTCGGCTGCTTCATTCCAGGAGACCACGAAGGTATTGAGCGAAGCCGCTATCCGCGGTAAGGAAGATACCCTCGAGGGTCTGAAGGAAAATGTCATCTGCGGTCACCTGATTCCGGCCGGTACCGGCCAGAGGGAGTTCGACAACCTTATTGTCGCTTCCCAGGATGATTATCGCAAGATGATGGAACAGGTCGCCGAGTAGGCTTCCGCCCAATTTATCACTTAAAAGCCGGGGGTTGGACCTCCGGCTTTTTTGTTGCCTTATGGCCTGCCTCCACCGTCTTCGGGCGGCCGTGGAAAAGAAAACCATAAGCATAATGCAGAATCCGATTTTTAAGTGCCGTAAAATACTTTACGAGAAGTGCATTTTTTGGTGACTCACTTGCTTTTGAACTTTTTTTTATATAAATTTGTAACCTAACTACGCTATATTGAAGCGGCATATTTTTAATTATTTGAGAGAAAATATTTCTTTTTTAAACCTAATTATTAACCAAAACTTTTTTTCCTTATGAAAAAAACCAGATTCGTTTTAACATGCCTCTTGCTGGCTGTCAGCTCTGTGCTGTTCGCACAGAACATCCAGATCAGGGGTACTGTTACCGACGCTTCTACCGGTGAACCGGTTCCCTTCGCTGCAGTGCAGATCCAGGGCACCACTACCGGTACGGCAACGGATGCGAACGGTGTCTACACGATCACGGCACCGTCGAAGGCGACACTTGTTTTCAGCTCTATGGGTTATCAGACCCAGTCAGTTGCTGTTGAAGGTCGCGCAGTAGTCAACTGCATCCTCGCAGTGGACAGCGAATTTCTTGATGATGTCATCGTCGTCGGTTACGGTACTACCCGCCGCGAGGCGAAGACCGGTGCTGTTGCGACGGTAAACTCCGAGGAAATCGCACAGGTTCCTGCGACCTCCGTTGACAAGATGCTGGCTGGTAAGATGGCCGGTGTGACCATTTCTTCCGAGTATGGTCAGCCTGGTTCCAACTCCCAGATCCGTATCCGCGGTACATCATCCATCAACGCTGGCAACGAGCCTCTGTGGGTGGTCGATGGTATTCCCGTAATGTCCGGGGACCAGGGCTACTTCACCAACTCCAACAACGCCATCGGCGCAATCAACCCGAACGATATCGAGAGCCTGACCGTCCTGAAGGACGCTGCAGCAGCTTCTATCTACGGTTCACGCGCAGCAAACGGCGTCATCCTCGTCACGACCAAGTCCGGTAAGGCTGGCAAGGCTTCCTTCTCCGCAAGGGCTAAGTACGGTCTCACCAAGATTGCCAACGACAATCACTTCAGCGTGATGAACGCACAGGAGCTTTATGATTTCTATAGCGCTGCCGCTACCAACGCAGGCAAGACCATCGGCGACTACTACAGCCCGTCAGTTCTTGACGGTCCTATGACCGACTGGTTCCACGATCTGTTCCGCCTTGGTCAGATGCAGGAGTACGAGATCAACGCTCAGGCAGGTTCGGACAAGGGTAAGTTCTATTCTTCCCTCTCTTACTCCGATACCCAGGGTGTTTCTTACGCTACTCACTACAAGCGTCTCACCGGCCGTGTCAACTCTGATTACAAACTCACCAGCAACCTCGAAATCGGCACCCGCGTAAACATCGCTTACACGGAGAACCGCGATACCGAGATGCAGAGCCTCTACTACTCCAACCCGTTCTTCGCAGGTCTTTCCATCCGTCCCTGGACCCCGATGAAGGATGAGAACGGCGAGTGGAATATGAACATCCCCGAGAACTCCAACACCAACCCGATGTTCGTCGCTCTGGCACACGGTGAGGACCAGTGGGAGAAGCAGTTCCGCACCCAGGCCGCTATGTACCTGCAGTGGGAGCCCATCAAGAACCTCGTGATCAAGACCAACAATATGTTCGAGAGCACGTTCGGTCAGGGCGTCCGTTACTGGGGTCCGGATCCGGGCGACACCGAGGGTACCCTCCAGGGTTCAAGGAGCCAGTACCTCCAGCTGACCACCTCCAACACCATCACCTACACGATGGACTTCGACGATCATAACATCCGCGTTCTTGCAGGTCAGGAAGCAATGCGCCGCACCTATGAAGGTATGTACGGCTACGCTCCTACCGTCGATGCCAAGATCCCTTACTTCTCGACTTCTATCGCAAGCGAGAGCCAGATCGACGACTGGTTCAACGCACGTACGATGCTGTCGTTCTTCGGTAACGTCGATTACAACTACGCCAACAAGTACTTCGTTTCCGCTTCCCTCCGTGAAGACGGTTCTTCCCTCTTCGGCGCTAAGAACAAGTGGGGTACTTTCTGGTCCGCAGCTGCATCCTGGAACATCTCCAACGAAGAGTTTATGAGCGATGCAAAGTGGCTGTCTCTCCTGAAACTCCGTGCAAGCTACGGTGTCAACGGTAACAACAACATTTCACCTTACCAGTCCTTCGCAGTTTACTCTGCTGCTGCTTACAACGGTGCAAACGGTATGATGCCGACCCGTCCTTCCAACGAGACTCTGTCTTGGGAGAAGAACAAGACCTGGAACGTCGGTCTCGACTTCTCTTTCCTCAACAACCGCATTTCCGGTCAGGTCGATGTCTATAGCCGTCTGACCACCGATATGCTGCTTGACAAGGCAGTCCCGGCAACCTCCGGTTTCACCTCCAACTTTATGAACATCGGTTCGATGCAGAACCGCGGTGTCGAGTTCCAGCTCGAGGGTGACGTCATCCGTACCCGCGACTTCAACTGGACTCTCGGTTTCAATATGGCAATCAACCGTTCCAAGGTCCTCAACCTCGGTGACGACGAATGGATGTCCGCTTCTTACGACACCCGCCTCCGCCACGTTGTCGGCCGCGAGTTCTACACCTTCTATCTCCGTGATTACTACGGTGTCGACCCGACCAACGGTGAGGCTCTCTGGCGTGCAACCGATCCCGAGCAC
>CAMZIP010000069.1 GCA_947307265.1 uncultured Bacteroidales bacterium
AGGGGTGAGTTTCGTACCGAGTCCGTGGTCTGCGATATATTCGGCAACCGCCCCGTGCAGGCCGCCGGTTATAGCGCCGTCCTCCACGGTGATGACGTGCTTCGCGCGGCTGCAGGCGTCGGCCAGGGCTTCGACGTCCAGCGGCTTGATGAAACGCATATCGTAATGAAGTACCTCGATGCCTTCTTCGGATGCCTTGCGGACGGCTTCAGCGGCTGCTCCGCCGACGGGACCGATGCTCAACACGGCGGTTCCGGTACCTTCGTGCAGCAGGCGTGCCTTTCCGGCCGGGATTTTGGCGAAAGCCTCACCGCGCCAGGATGCACCTGCGCCGGCACCGCGAGGATAGCGGATCACCGTTGCACCGTATTCATCGCCGGTGGCGGAGTAGAGCATATTGCGGAGTTCCGACTCGTCCATCGGGGATGCTATAATAAGATTAGGTATCGGCCTGTAACTGGCCATATCGAATGCGCCGTGATGCGTCGCTCCGTCTTCGCCGACGATGCCGCCGCGGTCCAGACAGAGGATGACCTTAAGGTCCTGCAGAGCCACGTCGTGCACCAGACTGTCGAATGCGCGCTGCGAGAAAGACGAATAGATGTTGCAGAAGGGGAGCATTCCGCCTGCGGCAAGTCCGGCCGCGAAAGTCAGGGCGTGCTGCTCGGCTATACCGACGTCGAATGCCCTGTCGGGGAATGCCTTCATCATTATGTCGAGGCTGCTGCCGGATGCCATTGCGGGCGTGATGCCGATGATTCGGCTGTCCTTTGCGGCAAGTTCCGTTACGGTCTCGCCGAATACCACCTGATATTTGTCGGCGCCGCCCTTGCCCTTGGCCCGTTCGCCTGTCTTGGGGTCGAATTTGCCCGGGGCGTGCCAGATGGTCTGGTCTGCCTCGGCCGGACCGAAACCCTTGCCCTTGACCGTCATTGCGTGCAGCAGTTTCGGGCCGGGAATGTCGCGCAGGCGCGAAAGGACTTCGGTCATCTGGGCGATGTCATTTCCGTCCACGGGACCGAAATACCTGAATCCGAGCGCGTCGAAGAGGTTGAACGTCTGGCGGTCGCGAACGAAAAACCGTTTCACCCGCCGTACGGCCCTCTGGATGAAATAGCGGGGACGGCCTTCGCCCATACTGTCCCAGATGCGGGTCTTGAGCCGGTTGTAACTGCGGCTGGTCGTAAACTTTACCAGGTATTCGTGCATCGCGCCACTGTTGCGGTCGATGGCTATCTGATTGTCATTGAGGATGACGAGCAGGTCGGTCTTGAGCACTCCGGCGTTGTTGAGACCTTCGAATGCCAGGCCTCCGCTGAGGGCTCCGTCGCCGATGACGGCTACGTAGTGATGATGTCCGCCCTTCATCTTGTCGGCGACCGCAAGTCCGAGCGCCGCCGAAATGGAAGTGGAGGAGTGGCCTGCGCCGAATGCGTCGTAGGGACTTTCGCTGCGGCGGGGGAATCCGCTGATTCCGCCCATCTTGCGGTTGTCGCGGAATGCCTCGCGGCGGCCGGTGAGAATCTTATGCGCATAAGCCTGATGTCCCACGTCCCATACGATGCCGTCCTGCGGCGTGTCATAGACCTTGTGCAGGGCTACGGCAATCTCCACCGCGCCGAGGCTTGCTCCCAGGTGACCGGGATTCTCTGCGCAGCAGTCAATCATATATTTGCGCAGTTCCGCACAGAGCATGCGGAGTTCATCGGTACTGAGACCTTTCAGGTCGGCGGGTGAATTTATCTTTTCGAGTAATGCCATATCAAGGGTGCAAAAGTAAGATAATTCTTACGATTTTGGTATAAAAACCTTAACTTCGCACTATCAAACCGAAGAATCAAACAATTAACCCCGATATTATGACAGATTCAATTCAAAAGGCGACGCTGAGAGATTCGGCTACGATGCGCTGGATTGCGCTTCTGCTGCTGGCCCTCGGAATGTTCTGCGCCTACATTTTTATGGACATCCTTTCGCCCATCAAAGACCTGATGGAGACGACTCGCGGATGGGATTCCAAGGCATTCGGCACGATGGAGGGTTCAGAGACATTCCTCAATGTCTTCGTATTCTTCCTGATTTTTGCCGGCATCATCCTCGACAAGATGGGTGTCCGCTTCACGGCGGTCCTCTCAGGTGCCGTGATGCTGGCGGGCGGTATCATCAAGTATTTCGCCATCAGTCCTTCATTCATCGGCAGCGGTCTGGAAAGTTGGTTTACCACCAATCTCAACTGGCACACCGGAATCGCATTCATCGATGATGTCCTGCCGTTCTATAACGGAATGCCTGCCTCGGCCAAACTTGCAGCCATCGGCTTTATGATCTTCGGTTGCGGTGCCGAAATGGCCGGCATCACGGTCAGCCGCGGTATCGTGAAGTGGTTCAAGGGTCGTGAAACGGCTCTGGCAATGGGCTCCGAGATGGCTCTGGCCCGTCTGGGTGTCGCTACCTGTATGATATTCTCTCCCTTTTTCGCGAAGCTCGGCGGAACTATCAACGTTTCCCGTTCGGTCGCTTTCGGCGTCGTGCTGCTCTGCATCGCGCTGATAATGTTCATTACCTATTTCTTTATGGACAAGAAACTGGATGCACAGACCGGCGAAGCGGAGGAGAAGGACGATCCGTTCAAGATCAAGGATATCGGCAAGATTCTCTCGAGCCTCGGATTCTGGCTCGTCGCGCTGCTCTGCGTGCTTTATTATTCGGCTATTTTCCCGTTCCAGAAATATGCCGTCAATATGCTGCAGTGCAACCTCACCCTTACCGAAGCGCAGCCCGGCTCATTCTGGGCGGGCGATACGGTGACGCTGGTGCAGTATTTCGTGATGCTCATAGTCGCAGCCTGCGCATTCTCCAGCAACTTTATGAAGAAGAACAAGGGCCTCAAATACGGTCTTATGGCCGTTGCTGTCGTGGCGCTGGTAGTCTATTGCGTAATGGGCTTCAAGCGCGGCACGGCCGAGACCATCTTCGCGGTCTTCCCGCTGCTGGCTGTGGCCATCACCCCGATTCTCGGCAACTATGTGGACCATAAGGGCAAGGCGGCTTCGATGCTGGTCATCGGCTCGCTGCTGCTGATCATCTGCCACCTTACCTTCGCATTCATCCTGCCTATGTTCAAGGGCAACGCAGTCGGCGGAACGGTTGTGGCTTACGCGACCATCCTCGTGCTTGGCGCATCCTTCTCGCTCGTTCCCGCGGCTCTCTGGCCTTCGGTTCCGAAACTCGTGGACGAGAAGATTATCGGTTCGGCATACGCACTGATTTTCTGGATTCAGAACATTGGCTTGTGGCTCTTCCCGATTCTTATCGGTAATGTCCTTACCAGTACCAACGCTGCGGATACTGCCCCGGATGAACTCAATTATACCTGGGCGCTGGTTATGCTGGCTTGCCTCGGAGTTGCAGCCCTGCTGATCGGTGTCTTCCTCAAGGCAGTCGACAAGAAAAAGAACCTCGGTCTGGAGCAGCCCAACATCAAGCAGTAATACTCCGCCTGAGGCGAAAATGAGAGAGGCGACCCCAACCGGGGCCGCCTCTTTTCTTAGACCTTGAAAGCCGCTTAATTCATTTTATCCCTGGCCTTCTTGGCGTCCAGATACTTGTCCTCTGCATCGTCGGCCATCTTTTTGACTTCTTTGCGCTGCTTCTTGAGCCGCTTGATTTCATCCTTGGAATTGGAATTCTCCTTCTTGAGTTCTGAAATCTGCTTCTTTACGCGCTTGAGGTCCTTCTTCAGGTACTTCTCACGATCCTGTAGGTCGCGCAGTTCCCGTTTGCTTTCACTGATGATGCGGCTGTTCGTGCCGTTTTTCTCCTGATTCTTGATCATCGACTTCTGATTCTTGATAGCGTTCTTGACATAGTCGAGTTCACTGTCAATACGGTCTTTGTCGCGTTTCAGGTCGCGGAGAGTGTTTTCGTTCTGGCGGATGGTGCGCTCCTCGTAATCGATGCGGCGGTCCACATCCCTTGCGACGCGCTCATATTCAGAGCGGGCGTTGGTAGCTTCAACCTTGAGTTTATCGACCAAGGTCGAGAGCTCGTCATACGTCATACCGTCATACGACATCTTGCTCGCCGTGGAGCAGGAAATCGCCGAGAGGCATACGATGGCCGCCGTTGCGACCCATAAAGTGGCTTTCCTGATATTCATTGTCTGGTCCGTTAAAATTGTCAGAAGGGCAGGTCGTCCTCTCCGTTGTCGGCGTTGAGGTCTTCGGGCGTGATGAGCGGAGTCGTGTTGCGGACGGGAGCGGCAGGCTTCTGGGCCGGGCGCGGTGCCGGGGCGGGAGCCGGGGCAGCGTCGGTGTTGTCGCCGCGGCGGCCGAGCAGCTGGATGGTATCAGCCACAATCTCCGTTACATAATGCTTTACACCGCTCTGGTCATCCCAGCTGCGGTTGTGGATACGTCCCTCTACATAGATCTGCATCCCCTTGCGGATATAGTTCTCAGCCAGGTCGGCAAGCTGCCTCCAGGCTACGATGTTGTGCCACTCTGTGCTCTCTTTGCTCTCGCCGCTGTTGCGGTCGCGGAACCTCTCGGTAGTGGCAAGGGAGAAGGAGGCGATAGATGCGCCGCTTTCCAGATGCCTAACCTCAGGATCCTTCCCCACGTTTCCAATCAAAAGTACTTTGTTTAAAGCCATAATACGTTGTATTTAAATTCAATTCTCAAAGATAAACAAATTAATGATATTTTCTTCGCTCGGCGTAAGAACGTCGTTCTATTTTTTCGCAGAGCGCCTCCAGATAATGCTCCAGCGATGTTTCGTCTTTCGGGAGTCTCATCTTTTGCCGGATGCGGCATTTTTTGTTGTAGTAACTGCCCGGATTGGAGTAGTTGAAAAGCAGTTGAAGCGCGTGGGCGGGGAACCGGAGTACGAGAAGGCTGCAGATAAAGAGTTCTTCGTCGCGGAGAAGCGGGTATTCAGTCCGCAAGTAGGAGATGATTCCGCCGTGCATAAAATCTGCAATCTCCGGAATCTTGCGGATGATGCTTTTCGGACTCTCTTTCGGGTCGATGAAAAGGTACATCCTGATTTTGCGCTGCAGCAGGTGCGGATTGTCGCCGCAGATGGCTGCCGTATCCATCAGGTCACGCATCATATCGATGACCGTTTCGACAGCGCGGATACTTTGTTGTGAGACTTGGCGCGCGTTTGCCAGTTCGCGCTTGAGGTGACGGCGGTTCCTGGAACGGAAAAAGATGGTCAGGGCGCACAGAAGCGCCACAGCCGTCGCCGTGACAGAAGCAATCAGTAAAAAAATTGCATAAAAGTTAGTTTAAGTAATGATAGGTTAAATGATGATATTGATAGCCGCATTCATACGGTCAGTATCTGGTTGAAGGCCTGTCATCAACTTGAATCCGAACGTCGCCTGCGCGGCGAGCCATTCTTTGCCGTCTATGTATCGCTTTACTTTGCCCTGAAGGACCGGATCACGGTAGTTGGCCTCTATGACGCGGGCGTCGGTGCCACGGAGCGCCTCCAGTTCTTTTATTGCTACGGGAAGCGTGTGAATGATAAATCCGAACCGGTCCGCGACTTTCGGAATCTCTTCCATGGGAATGGCTTCCATCCCGCCCAGGCGGTTGCAGAGCGCCTCCGCGCGATCCAGGCTCCTGTTGGCTATGACGGTCCTGAGCCGCAGGTCGCTGGCCGCAAATGCCGCCGCCTTTCCTGCGCCGCCGCAGCCTATGACAAGTACGTCCGGACGACCTATTGCGGGCATATGCCGGCGCAGCAGTTGCAGCACTGCCCAGAAGTCGGTATTGAAAGCGCGGATGCGGCCGTCCTGCTTCAGCAGGAGGTTGGTCGCGCCAATCTGGCCGGTCGCGGTATCGGATTCATCCGCCTCCGTGAAAGCGAGTTCCTTGTACGGGGCGGTTATATTTACGGCATCGTAATCCTCGCGGAAAATGCGCATCGCTTCCGCGAAATCCGTTTTCTCTATGAGTGAATATGCATCTGCAAACGGCTGGTCTGCGTAGGCTGCGCGGAACAGCGCGGGGCTAAGACTGTGCCCGATCGGGTAACCTATGAGGCCGAATTTCATCCGCGACGCTGTCTTACTGCTTCGAAACATAGGACGGCGGCCGAAACGGAGACGTTGAGCGAATCCATCACTCCTGCCATCGGGATACGGATGTGGGCATCTGCCCGTTCCCTCCAGAAATCAGTCAGCCCGCGGTCTTCGGTTCCCATTACCAGCGCCGTGCCGCAACGCATATCGGTATCGTAATAGGGCAGCGAATCCTGAAGCTGTGCGGTCAGGATGCGAATGCCACCTGCGCGGAGCCATTCTGCCGCATCCTGCGAACTGCAGGTCACCACCGGCACGGTAAATACCGCTCCGAGGCTTGCGCGGATCAGATTGGGGTTGTAAAGGTCGCAAAGCGGGTCGCATACCAGCACGGCATCCACTCCGGCGGCATCTGCAGTGCGGAGCATCGCACCCACGTTGCCCGGTTTCTCAATGCCTTCGAGCACGAGAATCAGGGGATTTTCGCGGGGCTTGAGGGTGTCCAGGCTGCGCTAGGGGTCGCGCATAATGCAGATTATGCCTTCGACGCCGCCGCGATAGGCCACGTGGTCGTAGAGGGCGGGGGAGAGGTCGTATCTGCGCGCACCGCAGCCGTTTATCACGGTCTCTGCAGCTTCATCGCGGAGGTATTCGGGGCAGCAGAAAACGGTCTGGGGCTGGACGCCGGCCTCGATGGCCCGTACGCATTCGCGCACGCCTTCAGTCACAAACAACCCGCTGGCACGCCGTTCGCGGGCCTTTGTGCCCAGCAGTATCAACTCCTTAATGCGGGGATTCTGCGCTGAAGTGAGGCGTTCGACGGCCATACTACTTCTCCGGCTTCATCTGGGGGAAGAAGAGCACGTCCTGGATGGTGGTCTGACCGGTCATAAACATCGTCAGACGGTCGATACCCATTCCAAGACCGGATGTCGGAGGCATACCGTATTCGAGTGCGCGGACGAAGTCGAAATCGATGAACATCGCCTCGTCGTCGCCCTTGCTCTTGAGAGCGGCCTGCTCCTCGAAACGCTCCAGCTGGTCGATGGGATCGTTCAGCTCGGAATAGGCGTTGGCCAATTCCTTGCCGCAGACGAAGAGCTCGAAGCGCTCCGTCAGGGTCGGGTCCGTGCGGTGCCGCTTGGTCAGCGGGGACATCTCCACAGGATAATCGATGATAAAGGTAGGCTGGATGAGATTCTTCTCGCAGTATTCGCCGAAGATGGCGTCGATCAGCTTGCCCACGCCCATTTCCGGGG
>CAMZIP010000070.1 GCA_947307265.1 uncultured Bacteroidales bacterium
TGATCGAGGGTATGAACTCCGAGAAGGGCTTCCAGATCCTCCGCGCACGCGTTCCTCTCGCAGAACTTTACAAGTATTCTACTACCCTGAGTTCACTGACTTCCGGCCGTGCAACCTTCACGCAGGAATTCATTGAATACCAACAGGTACCGGCAGACGTCCAGGACAAGTTGCTCAAGGCTTACGAAGCAGAGCAGCAGGAGGAGGACTAATCCTCAGCCTTCGGATGATCCGAGCTACTCATATAGACAAATCCTTCGGGGCCCTCAGGGTCCTGAAGGATATTTGTTTTACGGCTGAGCAGGGCGAAGTCGTAAGCATCGTCGGCGCCAGCGGTGCCGGCAAATCCACTCTCCTGCAGATTTTGGGCTCTCTTTCGAAGCCGGATGCAGGACAGGTTGAAATCGACGGTACGGATATTTATTCCCTGTCGGAAAAAGCTCTTGCCTCGTTCCGCAACCGCCGTATCGGATTCGTTTTCCAGTTCCACAACCTGCTGCCGGAGTTCACAGCTCTCGAGAACGTGATGATTCCGGCCCTGATAGCCCGCCGTTCGCAGCGCGAGGCAGAAGCCGTTGCACGTGAACTTCTGGCTGAAATGGGCCTCGATGCGCGTCTGCGCCATAAGCCGTCGGAACTCAGTGGCGGCGAGCAGCAGCGCGTGGCAGTTGCCCGTGCACTGGTCAATCAGCCTTCGGTGTTGTTTGCAGATGAGCCTTCGGGCAATCTGGACAGTAACACCAAGCGCGACCTGCACCAGCTGTTTTTCGACCTGCGCGGCCGTCACGGCATCACGATTGTCGTGGTGACGCACGACCGTGACCTTGCAGGTATGTCCGACCGCATCCTGGAGATGAAGGATGGACAGTTTCTCGTTTAAGAAGTTTTCCCTGCAGCAGGACCGCTGCGCAATGAAAGTCGGGACCGACGGCGTCCTCCTGGGGGCCTGGGTTTCGGTTTCTCCGCGCGCGGGTATGCGTATTCTGGATGTAGGTACCGGCAGCGGGGTTATAGCCCTTATGCTGGCGCAGAGATGCCCGCAGGCTGAGATTACTGGTATGGATATAGATGCGGATTCCGCAGGCCAGGCGGCCGCCAATTTTGCCGCTTCTCCGTGGTCCGGGAGGCTGGATGCCCTGCACGGGGATTTCCTTTCGTTTGAGGATGCACAGGGATTCGACCTGATAGTTTCCAATCCTCCGTTTTTCAACGGCACACTGCAGTCTCCTGTGGCGCGACGGAGGGCTGCACGCCACAGCGATACTCTCCCGCACGCCGAAATGATTGCTACGGCGAAACGGCTTTTGCGGCCGGGAGGTATTCTGGCGGTCATCCTGCCGGTTGAGGAAGGAGCTGATTTTCGGATGGAAGCGTTCAGCGCAGGCTTGCCGCTGCAGCGAATATGCCGCGTCAGCACTATTGAAGGGCAGGAGCCGAAGCGCGTGATGATGGAATTCTGCGCCACACCGGGGAAACTCGTGGAAGAAGAACTCTCGCTGGAGTGCGCCGACGGTCCGAGTGCGGCATACAGGCAGCTGACGCAGGATTTCTACCTGTAGCAGTTATTATGGTATAAAAAAAGGGTGACCGTCAAGGCCACCCTTTTTATTTGAAGTCAGTTCGAATTAGAGGAACTTGATGAACTCGATGTCGTTAGCACCGCGAGCCTTCAGAGTCTCGTTCTTCTCAGCCTTCTCGAGGAGGCCCTTAGCGTTCTCGTTCTCACCCTGGCGGGCAGCGACGATAGCCTTCATATAGCTGCACATCGGGCAGTTGTGGCCTTCGAGGATCGAGCTTGCCTTAGCGAGGTCGCCGGTGAGGATGTTGGCAAGAGCGGCGATGGGGCGCTTGCTGTCGCTCAGCTTGGCAGCGGCTTCGTTGTACTTGCCGTTGAGGATATCTACGACTGCTGCGTTCTCCTTGTTGCCAGCCTCTGCGAAGAGCTTGCCTGCAGCGGCAACGTCACCCTTCTTGAGAGCGATGATACCCTTGACGTTCTTGACGTCCTTGCAATCCTGGTCAGCAATACCTGCGAGATACTTGGAAGCAGCATCGACATCACCCTTCTTGGCGAGGATGACAGCTGCGTTGTAACGTGCGCGGTCGCTGTCGAACTTCTTGATAGCCTGCTCGTAGATAGCGAGTTTAGCGTCATTGTCCTTAACGAGGGTTGCTGCACGGAGGAGAGCCTCTTCGTCAAGTGCGTCGATATTGTTCTCGACGAGTGCGGTCAGTTCTTCAGGAGTGTAGTTGGTGTACTCGATGTTGGTGATGAAACGTGCACGGCGGAGTTCAGGAAGGATTTCGTCAGCAAGTGACTTATAGACCTGAGACATATTGCGGATCTCGCGCTCGCGGACGTTAGGATCGCTGTACATAGAGAGGACGCGGAGAATGAGGTCCTTATCCTCGATGTTGGAGTTGCTTACCAGCTCCTGGAAACCGTCCCAGTCCTCACCGATGCTGCGGGAAGTAACTTCACCCTTCTCGAGCTTCTTGGTGACCTTCTCGAGAGCCTTGGTAGCGCTCTTTTCGCGGTTTGCGGAGAGTTTGTTGTTGTGGTCGATCTCACCGTCCGGAGAAGCATAAGCAACGATCTCGGTACCGGTAATTGCACGGCGGCTGTCATCTGCGAGAGCTGCGAGCATTGCCTGGTAATCCTTGATATCCTGGCCGCGGAGTTCCGAATTACGGACGTCAGCGCTGTTGATCAGATAGAGAATCTGTGCCTCTGCGGTCTCGTTGATGACGCTCTGGTAGTTGTCCTCTGCGAAATCGGCTGCAGCGCTATGATCGAAAATGAACGAAGCGAGCATATAGGTGGTGTTGACACCGTCGGCAACCTTGATGTCAGCAGGATACTCATACTCCTTGCCGTTGTAGAGAACCTTTGCGCGAAGGACCATTTCCGAACGCTCCATACCGGGAACGAAGTTGAAGTGGACGTTCTCGCGGACAGTGGTCATTTCCTTTGCAGCGATGACCTTGTAGTTGTCCTTTACTTTCTCGCCCTGATAGTAGAAGGGCTCACCTGCGACTTCACCGCCGTGATAGAGCATAACCGGGGTGACTTCGAGGATTGCCTTCGGCTGGAAATACTTGCCGGGGAAGGTTACCTCGATGGTAGCGTCGATGTTGCCAGCAACTGCCTCGAGAATTTCAGGGGTGCATTTGATGGAGATCTGCTCTGCAGCTTCAGCCATCTTGGCAGGATTATCGCAGGAAGCGAGCATCACTGCGGAAGCGGCGATGAGCAGGAGGTTTGCAAAAATCTTTTTCATGTCAGAAAATGGTATTTAAAACTATGATTTGAAAATCAAAACTGCGTGAAAACCGTTTTACGGCCTCATCATTCTGCAAATGTAATAACAATTTGTCAAAATTTCTAACTTTGCAGTTATGAACATTGAACAGATAAAACAAAGATTCGATATAATCGGAAGTTCTCAGGGCCTTGACCGTGCGCTCGAGACAGCCGTTTCGGTGGCTGCCACCGATCTTTCGGTCCTCGTGACCGGCGAGAGCGGCGTAGGTAAGGAGGTAATTCCCAAGATTATACATAGCGAAAGCCCCCGTCGCCACGGGGTTTATATAGCCGTTAACTGCGGCGCTATTCCCGAAGGGACGATTGATTCTGAACTCTTTGGCCACGAGAAAGGTTCATTTACCGGAGCGACCGAGACGCGCAAGGGTTATTTCGAAGAGGCAAACGGCGGTACGCTGTTCCTCGACGAGGTGGCCGAATTGCCGCTTTCGACGCAGGTCCGCCTGCTGCGCGTGCTCCAGACCGGCGAGTTTATCAAGGTCGGTTCGTCAAAGGTGCAGAAGACCGACGTGCGCGTCATCGCCGCCACGAATATCGACCTGCGCCACGCCATTGCTTCGGGCCGTTTCCGCGAGGATCTGTACTACCGTCTGAATACAGTTCCTATCAACATTCCGCCGCTTCGCGAGCGTAAGGATGATATCTTCCTGCTGTTCCGCAAGTTCGCGCTGGATTTCGCAGATCGCTACAAGATGCCGGTTATCCGTCTCGACCAGGGGGCGCAGCAGGTGCTTATAGATTATCGCTGGCCGGGCAACGTGCGTCAGCTCAAGAGCGTTGCGGAGCAGATTTCGATTCTCGAAGAGGAGAGGCTGGTAAATGCTGCGACTCTGCGACGTTATCTGCCGCAGGAGGATCTGCATCATCTGCCGGTAAAGACGGGCGAGGGTGTGCAGGATGCCGATTACCAGGCCGACCGCGACCTGATTTTCAAGATTCTGTTCCAGCTTACCCAGGAGGTCAATACCCTTTCTGAGAAGGTGGCTTCGCTGAGCGGCAACGCCCAGCATAAAGCAGGCGGACAGGCGATTATCATCAGCCCGGAGGATGTTCATACTTCCGGCGCCGAGTCAGTTGCCGTCGAAGATAACGGCCAGGCCGAAGACGGTCCGGTCGCTGAGGCGGGTGTCGTCGATGCGGCCGATAACCTTTCCCTGCAGCATCTGGGCGAGGATCTGATTCGCAAGGCACTTGCCAAATATAACGGCCGCCGTAAGGACGCGGCCCGCGAACTGGGTATTTCGGAGCGTACGCTTTACCGCAAGATAAAGGATTTGGGGATTTAGATATGGCAAAGAGATTTATAGTGTTTTTGGGCGTTCTGGCCGCTTCCGCGCTGCTGCTCGGAGGTTGCTGGTTCTATTCCTTCAGCGGAACTTCCATTCAGCCGGACGTGAAGACCATCTGCATCGAGCCGGTGGTCAACAATGCCCCCAAGGTCAACCCGACCCTCGCCAACCAGTTTCACGAGGCTATGTGCGACAAGTACAAGAAACTCACGAATCTGGAGCAGGTGGAAGAGGGCGGCGACCTGTATGTGCTCTCTACGATAGAGTCGTATCAGGTCTCCGCGTCGGCTGTCACGGCCGATGAAGTCGCGGCGATGAACCGCCTCACCGTTACGGTGAAGGTCAAGTTTGTCAACGAAAAGTATCCCGAAGACAACTTCGAAAAGAACTTTGCCGGGTACGAAGATTACGATTCCAACAATTCTCTCGATGCGGTCGAGGCGCAACTTTGCGACGCCATCATCGAGAAGATCGTAGAGGATATTTTCAACGCAACTGTTGCTAACTGGTAGGATGGATATTCGGCAGATGGACGATGCGGCCCTGAGAGGGCTTCTGGATGATTGTCCGTGGTTTGCCGGAGCCAGGACGGAGTTGTTGCGCCGTCGCGGGAAGGAAGTTTCACAGCGTGGAAGCCTGCTTGCCGGAGAGGGGATTTTCCTGCCCCGAATGAGTGCGGTGCTTCGCGAATGGGCGCTTGAACGTGCCTGCGTTGCTTCACAGACTGCTTCTTCTGCCGCTTCAGCCCGTCCCGGAGGGGATTATTTTAGCGACAGCGATATCAATTCGGCAGATGGTGGCGGAGCCGCTTTCGACCAGATCGCGCGTTCGATCCGTGAGCGTTTCGGCGCTGCACGCGAGGAATCTGCGCCTGCTGCAGAGACGGTTGCGGAGAGTGAAACTCTCGCCAAAATATACGCACTTCAAGGGCTTAATGACAAAGCAATAGCGGTTTATGAAAAACTAATTTTGTTATATCCCGAAAAAAGTGCTTACTTTGCACTCCTTATTGAAGAGATTAGAAACAAAACACAATAATTATGCAAGCAGCTTATATCGTAATTTCGATTATCATCGTGATAGCAAGCATCCTTCTGACCCTCGTGGTTCTCGTACAGAACTCCAAGGGCGGCGGACTTGCAGCTAACTTTGCAGCAGGCAACCAGACTTTCGGCGTCCGCCAGACGGCTGACTTCCTCGAGAAGATGACCTGGGGCCTCGCAGTCACGATCCTCGTACTTTGCGTTGTGGCTACCTTCGTTATCCCTAAGACTTCCACTCGTCACAGCAATGTCCGTGAGCAGGTTGTCAATCAGGCTGAGCAGCCCGTCGAGGGCGCTCCCGTCCTTCCTGAAGGTACGTTTGACGCATCGGAACCTGAGGCAGCACCCGCTAACTAATCTCGGGTGAGAGCTTTTTGTTTGCCGGCCGCCTTGTAGGTGGCCGGTTTTTTTGTGCCGGCTGCCCGCAGACTGCTGCCTGCGCTCTGATTTGCTTTGGCGCTTAACTGACGGATACACTGCGAGATGATGAAAGTGCTACCCCCTCTCAGAAGGGGTAGCACTTTCATCTATCGGTTGACATTCAGGTAGTTAAGTGCCAAAGGCCAATCAGGGGACAACCCGGGAGGGAGACCCCAAAGGCTCGCCAAAAAAGGAATAGCCTCAATGAAAGAGCGGGGTGAGGCGTTATTGGGCAAGAAACAAAAGCAACCCCTGTTAACCAATGAGTTAGCAGGGGTTTATTGTACCTGGAGCCGTGGAATTCTCGAACCGTTTGATGGATGGATTGGATCGGTTATGGGAACAGCGTCAATACATTCCAGACCCAACCCATCCGCTCTCTTCTTTGATATAATGGTAACGATACTAGTGCAGAATCCAAATAACGACAAAGTCTGTGATTCTTGTTGAACAAGGTTTGCCATGGAATCGCCCAGGCGCCCACTTAGGGCTGTTCAAAATGGTCTCACGTGTAATCTGATCAATAGATGGATCGATGCCGTTGACTATGACCACGTTGGCCAGACTTCCGTCGTTTAGTATATCGAAAGAAACAATTACTCTCCCAGTGGGATGATCCTCTCCTGGATAATAAATACTCTTCTTTACCCAATTGTGAAAGGCCGTCAGCGTAGTATCTCCCTGAAACGCCGGTTTAATGTCAACGTCTTCAAATCCTATGATCTCGTTTTTGTTTGCAGAACGGCCGCAAGAGCAGCCACCCAGAAGGAGAATAACTATAACGAACGTTGTGATAGTTGTAATCTTACGGATCATTGTTTGCTTTTAGTAACTGATTAGTGAGGTAACCAAAAATGACCGAAGTGATTATCTATCATCGTAGTGTCCATAGGCAGATAGCACATCCACCCTTACGACGGTCTCTTCTATCTCGTAGATGAGTCGGTGCTTTAGAGAGATTCGCCTGGACCATTGACCCTCCCTGTCCCCGGAAAGAGGCTCGGGTTTGCCCGTTCCGGTTTTGGGATGTTCCTGCAACTCTACCAATAGCTTCCCCGCCTTCTTAAATGCGGCAGGTTCTGATCTCTTCAACTTAGACAGGTCCTCAAGTGCCTGAGGCGCAAATTCAAGGGTATACATTTACAGGCTTGCCAACAAAGAATCCAACTCCTCCTTACTCGATACTG
>CAMZIP010000071.1 GCA_947307265.1 uncultured Bacteroidales bacterium
CGACACTCGGAACCACAATCCGATGCTCTACCAGCTGAACTACATCCACCGTGTAAAAAGCAGTCCGGCCAAATGACCGGACTGCAAATATAGTTACTTTTTTTGATTTGCCAATTATTTTTCGGCAAGCCTCTTATAAGTATTGTAACGCCATTTTGCAAACTCCTCGGTCTTTACGAAGAGTTCTGCGGCATTCTCGGGGAACGACTTCTGGAGGGAAGCGTAACGGACCTCACCCTTGAGGAAGTCCTGGAACTTGCTCCAGTCAGGCTCCTTGCTGTCGAGCGTGAACGGATTCTTGCCCTCAGCCTCGAGCTGCGGGTTGAATCGGTACAGATGCCAGTAACCGCATTCGACGGCGAGCTTCTCTTCGAGCTGGCTGTGACCCATACCGATCTTAAGACCGTGGTTGATACAAGGTGCATAAGCGATAATCAGGGACGGGCCGTTGTAAGCCTCGGCTTCCTTGAGAGCGTTCATCAACTGAGCCTGGGAAGCGCCCATAGCGACCTGAGCCACATAGACGTAGCCGTAGCTCATCGCCATCATACCGAGATCCTTCTTGCGTACGCGCTTACCGCTGGTCGCAAACTTGGCGACTGCGCCTGCAGGCGTACTCTTGGAGGACTGTCCGCCGGTGTTGGAATAAACCTCGGTATCGAGCACGAGGACGTTCACGTTCTCGCCGGAAGCGAGGACGTGGTCGAGTCCGCCGTAACCGATATCGTATGCCCAACCGTCACCGCCGAAGATCCACTGCGAACGGACGGGGATGAAATGCTTGATCTCAAGCAGCTGCTTGCAGACGTCGCAACCGCATTCCTTCATAAGCGGAACGAGTTTGTCGCATACCTCGCGAGTAACGGGACCGTCGTTGCGGTTGTTGAGCCATTTCTCGAAGAGTTCCTTCATCTCGGAAGTGCAGCAGTTGCACTCAAGACCCTGCTTCATCAGGCGAGCCACAGAATCGCGGACGCGCTCCGAACCGAGACGCATACCGAGACCGAACTCGGCGTTGTCCTCGAAGAGGGAGTTGTCCCAAGCCGGGCCGTGACCCTGAGCGTTCTTGCAGTAAGGCGAAGAGGTGAATGCCGCGCTGTAGATTGACGAGCAACCGGTAGCGTTAGCAACCATCATACGGTCGCCGAAGAGCTGGGTGATGGTCTTGATATACGGAGTCTCACCGCAGCCTGCGCAAGCGCCCGAGAATTCGAAGAGCGGCTGAGCGAACTGCAGGTTCTTGACGTTCTGAGTCTTGGGAGCGACCTCCTTGTAACCGATCTTAGCGTGCAGATAGTCGAAGTTGGCCTGTTCCTCAACCTGCGACTCGTAGGATGCCATAACGATAGCCTTCTCCTTTGCAGGGCAGACATCGACGCAGTTGCCGCAACCTGTACAGTCGGCAGGTGAAACCTGAACGGTAAACGTATAATCCTTGAATGCAGCGTTGCCGGTGGTCTTCTTGATACCCTTCGGAGCCTTTTTAGCCTCTTCTGCGGTCATCAGGAACGGACGGATAGCTGCGTGAGGGCAGACGTATGAGCACTGGTTGCACTGGATGCACTTCGAAGGATCCCAGGCGGGAACCTCGACTGCGATGGCGCGCTTCTCGTAAGCAGCGGTGCCTGCAGGCATCGAACCGTCAACCATATCCGGATCAGCGAAGGTGCTGACGGGCAGATCGTTGCCGTTCTGGGCAGCGACTACGTCAGCAACGTTGCGAATCCATTCGGGAGCCATACGGTCATAATTTGCGCTGTGGAACTTGCCGCCGAGCTTGCCCCAGGCAGCAGGAACCTTGACCTCGGTGTACTCACCGCCGCGGTCTACTGCAGCATAGTTCATATTGACGATAGCCTCGCCCTTCTTGCCGTAGGTCTTGTCGATAGCCTTCTTCATATAGGCAACTGCATCCTCGTAAGGAATGATGCCCGTGATCTTGAAGAATGCGGACTGCAGGATGGTGTTGGTGCGGCCGCCCAGACCGATCTCGGAAGCAATCTTGGTTGCGTTGATCAGATAGAGACGGATCTTCTTTGCAGCGATGGTCTTCTTGACGAAGTCAGGAATGCGCTTGAAGGTCTCTTCGGTATCCCAGAGGCTGTTGAGCAGCAGCGAGCCGCCTTCCTTGATGCCCTTGAGCACGTCATACTTGTAGAGGTAGGACGGTACGTGGCAAGCCACGAAATCAGGGGTCGATACGAGGTACGGCGCGTGGATCGGCTGGTCGCCGAAACGCAGGTGCGAGCAGGTGTAACCGCCGGACTTCTTCGAATCATAGTCGAAATAACCCTGGCAGTACTTATTGGTATGGTCACCGATAATCTTGATGGTGTTCTTGTTGGCACCGACTGTACCGTCGGAACCGAGGCCGTAGAACTTGCACTCGTAGGTGCCGGGCTTGACGATGGAAATCTCTTCCTTAAGAGGCAGGGACTTGAAAGTCACGTCATCCACGATACCGATCGTGAAGCCGTTCTTAGGCTGCTTGAGTTTGAGGTTCTCGAATACGGAAACGATCTGTACCGGAGTGGTGTCCTTGGAAGACAGACCGTAGCGGCCACCGACGATGAGGGGAGCATTCTCGCCCATATCTGCGATGACGCTCTTGATATCCATATAGAGAGGCTCTCCGAGTGCGCCTGGCTCCTTCGTGCGGTCGAGGACTGCGATGCGCTTGACCGTGCGGGGCAGTGCGCGCAGGAAGTACTTCGCGGAGAAGGGACGGTACAGCCTGACGGCGATCATACCGATCTTTGCCTTCTCCTTCTCTACGAGGTAATCGATGGTTTCGCGGATGGTCTCGGTAACCGAACCCATTGCGACGATGATGTTCTCTGCGTCCTTTGCTCCGTAGTAGTCGAACGGCAGGTAACGGCGGCCGGTAATCTCACCGATCTCGCCCATATAACGGGCCACGATATCCGGAATAGCGTCGTAGTACGGGTTGCAAGCCTCGCGTGCCTGGAAATATACGTCGGGGTTCTGGTTGGTACCGCGGGTCACCGGGTTGTCCGGGTTGAGTGCGCGCTTGCGGAAATTGGCAAGTGCCTTATCGCTGATAAGCGGACGAAGTTCGTCAGCCTCGAGGATCTCGACCTTCTGGATTTCGTGAGATGTACGGAAACCGTCGAAGAAGTGTACGAACGGAACGCTGGACTTGATAGCGGAGAGGTGTGCTACAGCTGCAAGGTCCATTGCTTCCTGTACGCTTGCGGATGCAAGGAATGCAAAACCGGTCTGGCGTGCGCTCATCACGTCCTGGTGGTCACCGAAGATGGACAGTGCGTGTGCTGCGAGGGTACGTGCCGAAACGTGGAATACGCCCGGAAGCAGTTCGCCTGCGATCTTGTACATATTCGGGATCATAAGAAGCAGACCCTGGGATGCGGTGAAAGTAGAAGTCAGGGCACCTGCCTGCAGGGAACCGTGTACTGCACCGGCCGCACCGCCTTCGCTCTGCATCTCAGTGACCTTTACGGTCTCGCCGAAGATGTTCTTCTTGCCGAAGGCAGCCCATTCATCGATGTACTCAGCCATCGTCGAGGACGGGGTGATAGGATAGATAGCGGCGTGCTCACTGAAAAGATAGGCGATGTGAGCCGCCGCATAATTGCCGTCACAAGTGACGAATTTCTTCTCTTTTGTCATATTTTATGGAATATTTACAATAAATTTTCTTTCAAGAGCGTGTAAATATACAAATGTTTCAGATACGATGTTTCAGCCGGAGGGCGGATTTTTTTAATTACTCGTACCTGCCACCTGAACATCAGGACATATCTTCCCGATAAGGCTCTGAAGTACCTTTCCGGGGCCAATCTCCAGAAAGTCATCGGCACCGTCCGCGACCATCCTGCGGACCGTTTCGGTCCAGCGGACCGGGGACGTAAGCTGCATCAGCAGGCGTTCGCGAATCTCTGCCGGATCGGAGTGCGGGGCGGCATCGACATTCTGGTAAATGGGACACAGCGGCGTATGGAACGGCGTGCGCGAAATGGCATCTGCAAGCCGCACGCGTGCAGGCTCCATAAGCGGAGAATGGAACGCGCCTCCCACCTGGAGCGGCACGGCCTTTTTGGCGCCGCGCGCCTTGACCTCGACACAGACTTCCTTGACAGCCGCCTCTTCGCCGGAAATGACCGACTGCAGGTCGCTGTTATAGTTGGCGAGGACCACGACGCCGGAATTGGCTGCACAGACCTCTTCTATCATCTTCGTATCGGCGCCGAGCACTGCCGCCATCATACCGGGCACTGCTTCGCAGGCCTCCTGCATTGCCTCCGCACGCTCCAGCACCAACTTCAGCGCGTCTTCGAAGTCCAATGCGCCGCACGCCACGAGTGCGGAAAATTCGCCGAGCGAATGACCGGCTACGCAACCGGGCGTCGGCAGGCCGCTGCGAAGTGCGGTTATGACCGAATGGAGGAAGACTGCCGGCTGTGTGACGCGGGTGGCTTTGAGCGCCTCCGCATCATCTCCGAACATTATGTCCGTGATCCTGAATCCAAGCACATCGTTGGCTCTTTCGAAGAGCGCCTTTGCTTCTTTGTCCTGCTCGTAGAGGTCCAGTCCCATACCGGGAAACTGTGCTCCCTGACCGGGAAAAACGTATGCCTTCATTGTCTTGACGATTTATGCATTTGTCTTACAAAGATACGAAAGTGTTTTGATTTTATTGTATCTTTGCCAACGCATAAAAATAAACTGCGAGCACCCGTAGTTTAATGGATAGAATTGAGGATTCCGGTTCCTTAGGTTGGGGTTCGATTCCCCACGGGTGTACAAGAGGTCTGGCTCTTTAGCCAGACCTCTTGTACGTTTTGTACCTTACGGGGACTCTGTCCCCGAACCCCTGCGGCGCATGCGCCGGGCTTCGCGGGCCCCGGCAGACCCGCTTCGCCAGCCCGCTGAGGCGGGCCTGCTATCTGGCGGAAGAGCCAGACCTCTTGTACGTAAATATTCCTTTTAATCAGCCCAGAGGCCGTCGCGGGAGAGGAGATGGTCAAGATTGGCGATGCCGTAGGCGATGACGGCGGTTACAACGGCGGAATGCTCCATATAGACAGGGATCACCTTGTTGTACACATCATTTTCGGTATGCCAGATCTCGCGATAATTGAAGTTATATCCCAGCGGATCGGTGCAGTTGAATGAGAGAGCAGCACCTCCGGCCATCTGGAACGGAGCGTGATCGGAACCGCCTGCCTGCTTCGGTCTGGGACGCGGTGCCCCTTCGCGTTTGCGGACGGTAAAAGGAATGCCGGGCGTGTAGTCTGCAACCGGCTCGGCCGCTTTCACGAAGTCATCGTACATAGCCTCAGGCACCGTGATAGAGGATGCAGCAGTCGGGCCTCCGTCGCGGTTGAAATAATTGGAAATATTTTCTATCGGAACGGTATTGTTTTCAACGAAATATTTGCTGCCAAGCAAACCGTATTCCTCGCCTGTCCATAGGCAGAACAGGATCGTGCGCTTCGGTTTTGCGCCTGCGGCAGCGAGAAGACGCGCTGCCTCGATGACGACTGACGAGCCGTTTCCGTCATCCACGGCACCTCCTGCGATGTCATACGAATCAAGGTGACCGCCCATCATAACATACTCCTTTGGATACTTGCTGCCCCGCATCACACCGATTATATTGCGATACTTGACGGGGCCGATGAAGAAATGGTTGCGTATGTCAAACTCCAGGATGACATCCTGAAACTCCACGACTTTCTGACGGATAATGGCGAACTGGTGCTCATCGAGCTTGATGTCGCAGACCTTGGGAAGATTGTCCCAGGTGAAACTCTTGAAATTGGCCCGGTCTGAAAGGCAGGTAATGGGAACGGGAGCCGCCTGAATGAATCCCAGCACTCCTGCATCGACCATCTGGCGATAGAAAAGCACTGGGTCTTTTCTCAGTTTATGAAGTTCTTTCTTATCCGAATGGGTTCGGTTGTAGAAGTATATGGCTTCGTTGAGTTTTGCAAGTGAATCATTCTCCGCAATAATCTTTGCCCTGCGTTCGTCAGCCTCCGCTGAACAGTCCAGAACGGCACCGGTGGAACGGCTTTCGAGCAATACCCAGGCGCCCTTGAGGACCGTCTTCATACGCTCTAATTCCTGCGTGGTCTGCGGCTCCAGCACAACGTGGCCACGCTGAATGCCGTGCGTTCCTGCCGTATATGACGGTGTGCCGAAATGGAGCACCATACCGTCTGCAGCAAGCATTTTGCCGCTCCACGGCCCACGGCTGAATCCGATCGGCGCTTCTCCTACTTCCTGTATCATTACCTCAAGTCCCATCGACTTGAATGTCTCGATAGCCCACTTTTCAGCGTCTTCGAGATTGTGTGAACCGACCGGTCTGCCGCCAATGACATTAGCGAGAATGTCATCGTGCTGCATTACGCGGTTGTCCGTCCGTCCCAGTTCCAGAACCTTGCGTACGACCTTGTCCTCCGCCTGCAGCGCCGTAGCCACCGCCAGCAGTACAAAAAGAGTGAAGAGAATGCGTTTCATATTCCAATACATTGATACCACAAACATAACCAATCCCCTCATCAATTGCAAATTCCATCCCAGCGGCTCCATCGGGCTCTAAGGACGGCTCGCTCCATGTGGATTCCTCACAGTCACCATTCTGGGTAAATCGTTTTTTGCCTTGGCACTTAACTAACAGATACACTGCGAGATGCTGAAGATACTACCCCTTCTCAGTGGGGGTAGCACTTTCAGCTATCGGGTGACATTCAGATAGATAAATGCCAAGCCGATCAGGGGACAAAACAAAGGCTCACCAAACAAAGAAACAACCTTAATGAATGGCCAGACGAAATATGCGGCAGGGCGATGTGCCCTGTAGAGCTTTCTGAGGCCGGTCTGCCTGCCGCATCGTCCATATTTAGCCTGTGCGGCAGACCAACCCGCCTCGGCGGGGTAGCGGAGCGTGACTCCCGCTTTAAGCTTTGGGTATGATAATTCCACAAGATAAAAGGCGCCGTCGGGCGCTAGCGAAGCTGACGAAGCGTTAGCACGTGTAATAGCGTCAGCGAAGCGGTGGGGTTTGGGGCAGAGCCCCAGTAAACTCGGTGGCGGCGTAGCCGGGGGGCTCCGGGGGCTTGCCCCCGGTAAGACACGGTGGCGGTTATATGTCGCCAATTGTGTATATTTCAAAAGCTGACACAAAAAGGCGGGTCTTTGTGCCCGATTTCTCATACCCGACCATAATACGTCATGCCTGACTTGACCACCAGATACCAACCCGCCTC
>CAMZIP010000072.1 GCA_947307265.1 uncultured Bacteroidales bacterium
GGGATCCTCATCCGAGACCTTACCTATATCGTGCAGCAGACCTGCGCGCTTTGCAATCTTGGTATTGAGTCCGAGTTCGGCAGCCATCGTAGCGCAGATATTCGCGACCTCGCGGGAGTGCTGGAGCAGATTCTGTCCGTAGGACGAACGATACTTCATACGGCCGATCAGTTTGACCAGTTCGACGTGCAGGCCGTGGATGCCCAGGTCGATGCAGGTACGCTTACCGGTCTCCATAATCTCTTCTTCAAGCTGCTTCTGGACCTTGGCGACAACCTCCTCGATACGTGCGGGGTGGATACGGCCGTCGGTTACGAGCTGATGGAGCGCCAGACGGGCGACTTCGCGCCGGACCGGGTCGAACGACGAGAGCAGGATTGCCTCGGGAGTATCATCGACGACGATCTCTACACCCGTTGCAGCCTCGAGCGCACGGATATTACGCCCCTCACGGCCGATGATGCGGCCCTTGATTTCGTCGCTCTCGATATTGAATACCGTGACGGCATTCTCGATAGCGGTCTCAGGCGCCGTACGCTGAATGGTATTGATGACGATGCGCTTAGCTTCCTTGCCGGCGGTCAGGCGTGCCTCGTCGATCACGTCGTTGATGTAAGCCTGTGCCTGCGACTGAGCCTCAGAGCGCATAGTCTCGACAAGCTGGTTGCGTGCCTCTTCGGCCGTCATTGCAGCAACTTCTTCGAGCTTGACGATAACCTGCTCGCGCAGTTTCTCATATTCTTCGCTCTTCTTGGCTGCAATCTCGGTCTGAACCTTGAGGTTCTCGCGCATTGCTTCTACTTCCTTGGTCTTGCGGCCCAGTTCGGAATTCTGCTGGTTGATCTGCATCTCGCGCTGCTTCAGGCGATTCTCCGTCTGCTGCATCTGCGCGTTCTTTTCGTTGATAAATGATTCGTGCTCACTCTTGAGCTGCAGGAATTTCTCCTTTGCCTGGAAAATCTTTTCCTTCTTGATGCTCTCACCCTCCTGCTCGGCTGCCTTGACGATCTGGTCAGCCTTCTTGCGAAGCGCCGTGCGTTGCAGGATCAGCATCACGCCCACGCACACGAGGGCAGTTACTATGACTGCGATGATAATTGTAATGCTCATATTAAGTGCCTGTATAAAAGTCAAATCTGTCTTCCAGACACTTGCAATCGAATAAATAGCCGCCAGCCCGCGTTTTATCAAAAATCTTTATAATAAAGATTTGAGCTCCGGTATATTGCGTCTCAGACTTCCAACGTCCAATAAAATTGAATCCCCCGAAGGGTCACCCAGGCCTGTCTTCAACGACCGAGTTGGCTCGATTAAGTTTTAAGTGTTGATTTTGGCAAATTAGCGGGCTAACGGCTAAGCAGGTATTCTTCCAGATGTGTATCAAGGTCCTTCAGCTGCTGGAAGACTCCTTCCGAGTCTCCGTTGTAACGCCGCTGGAGGTCAATGAGTTTCTTCTCCTCGCCTAACAAAATCACGCTCAGCACATCGCACAAATCCACATTCTCATACCGGTCAGTCACCTCCGACACCATCTCGCCTATCCTCTCCGCCGCCATACGCACCACTTCCTCGTCGTCCCGGTCTATCGTCAGGGGAAACTCCTTCCCCGCTATCTTGATCGAAATGTTCTGTTGTTCCATAACCTACTCCCCCAGCATCTCCATACATTTATCAACATCTTTGATCAACCGTGCGATCTTACGCTTGGCCTCGGACTTGTCGCCTCCGGCCCCCGTAAATGCTAAAGTCAATTGCAAGTTGTCCAGTTTCTGTTTCTGTTGTTTAAGTTTATCTTCCTTCTCGGACAAATCGGCGCGGCAGGCTTCAAGCTGTGCGGCGAGAGACTCATTCTGGCTCCTGAGCGTCTCGTAACGGGAGATCAGAGTTTCGATCTTCGCCTTAAGTCCTTCAACAATGCCTATCTCGTTCATTTGTCCTGTATATCAATACAAAAGTAATACAATTATTTTACAAATCTCCAATTATCTGCGACTCTCGGAGTGTATTCTCCTTTGGCAGAGAGATAATCGCTCAGCAGCGCACGGACATTGCCGTAATCTGCCAGCGGCTCGATTGTCTCGGGATCGATGCCCGCGCCGTCGCGAAGCAGATATCCGCCGCCGTTCACGCGGTAGGAATTGACTGCCACGACGTATTCCTTATCGGGGTCGAACTTCTTGCCGTCCGCCATCGAAGTGATGGTCACTCGCTTGCCTTCGGCGGCCTTGCGGTTGACGCGGTACTTGATGCCTGCGGCCGAATCATAGTTGTATGTGGGGCCCTTGCCGGCAATCTGGTTTCCGTACGACATTTCGAGGTAGTCGCGAATCTGCTTGCCTGTCATCGTGATGGTCAGCAGTCTGTTCTCGAAACGGTAGAGTTCCGCCATATCAGCATTCGTAATAACGCCCGGGGCGATAAATCCGCGCGTGTTAAGAGGTGCGGTAAACGATACGTCCGCGCCCGTCGCCTCCAACTGCACGTCGTGAATGAGCGTCTGGTATGCCGAAGGCTTATCGAGTTTCACGTCGAAATGGATGGTGTCCTTCAGGGTGCAGACCGGAATGTCTGCAAACGAATCAACTGCCGCATAGAGGCTGCTGAAATGCTCTTCGAAATCCTGGGAAGGATCCACGTCCTTGAGATTGAAGACATCGCCCTCGACCACCTTGCGCTGCACTTCCCCATTCTTGACGAGGAATTTGACTACAGCGACATTGATGTTGCGGGCCTTGTTGCCTGCGTCGAGCAGGACGATGGGACCATAGGGATTGTAAGGAGCATCAGGGGCAACCTTATGGTCGTGTGAGCACAGCATCACGTCCACTCCGCGAATCGTATGCGCCAGGTAGAGGCCTTCGTTCTCGATGTCCGGACCGCTGCCGTCACCGCGGCCGCTGTGGATTGCCAGCACCGTTACGTGCGGATGCTCAGCCGCCTGTACGCTGTCTATGAGCTGCTGCGCCATATCCGAGATAATCCGGAATTCCATTCCATACCAGAGCGAATCGCTGAGCCAGTTGCCGATATTCGCATTGGTCATACCGATTACGGCAATGCGGATGCCGTCGCGATCGACAATCGTGTATTCGTCGAAATACGGAAGTCCCGCATCTTCGCCCTCGCCCGTACGGACTGTATTTGCTGCCAGATAGGGCTTTTCGAGGTCGCGGCGGACGCGGTCATATACCTCGTGTCCGGTCTCGATATCGTGATTGCCGACCACATACGCGTCGTAGCCTATGTATTTGGTCATCGAAGCGAAAATATGCTTCGATACGGTATCTACGTAATTATAATAGTACGCTGCCAAATCGCCCTGGTAGGCGTCGCCGAGATCCAGGATGACAGGGTTCTTGCCGTTGGTGCGGACGTTGTCGATAAACGTTGCCACGCGGGCGAGCGAAGAGGAGTTCTTCTCTTCACCGCGATAACCGTTCTCGAAATAAGCGCCGTGGACGTCGCCGGTCGCGCAGATGACTACTTCGTAGGAGCCGTCGCGAAGTCCGTCGTTGCCGAAAGCGAATTTATATACGCCCCAGCCTATTGCGCCGCAGGCAATTATAATGCAAAGGATTAGGAGTTTAGTTTTCATCCTTGGAACCTTAATGCTTCTTTAATTTAATGGTATTGACAATCATCGAGATGGCGCCGTCGCCGGTAACGTTGCCAGCCGTGCCGAAACTGTCCATCGCGATATAAAGTGCTATCATCAAGCCCTGCATAGCCGAATCAAATCCGAGCATCGAGGCAAGCAGACCGAGCGAAGCCATAATCGCGCCGCCGGGAACGCCGGGAGCCGCAACCATCGTTATGCCGAGCATCAGGATAAAACCGAAATACGTGCCGAAACTCACGTCCTTGCCCATACTCATCGATATAGCCAGAGCGCAGGCTACGATCTTGAGGATGCTGCAGGAGAGGTGGATGGTCGCGCAGAGCGGAATGGTAAAATCAGCGATTTCGCTGCGCACGCCGTTCTTCTTGGTCTGCTCCAGGGTAACGGGAATCGTGGCAGCAGAAGATTGCGTGCCGAGTGCCGTAACATAAGCCGGAAGCATCGTTATGAGAGCCTTGATCGGGTTCTTTTTTGCGATAGCGCCTGCTATGCAGAATTGCAGCAGCAGGAAGGTGACGTGCATTATAAATATGATGACTATAATCTTGACGAACATTCCGAGAACCGGTGCAACCTTGCCTTCGGAGCCCATCTGCAGGAATATGCCGAATATGAACAGCGGCAGCAGCGGCACGATGACTTTGTTGATGACGAAAAATACTATGTCACGGACGTCCATCATCACGTCTTTGAGCGCGTGGCCCTTGATATATATCATTGCCAGGCCGAGCATAAACGCCATTATAAGTGCCGTCATCACGCTCATAAACGGGGGCATATCGATTGTGAAAAACGGTGCAAGCTCATTGGTCGTTCCGTCGAGGTTGCCGAGGGCCGAGATGGAATTGCCCAGGAAACGGGGATAAGCCCAACCGCATACCGTGTAGGAGAACGTACCGGCCAGCACGGTTGAGAAATATGCCAGGGCCGTCGTTATCACGAGCAGTTTGCCTGCGCCTTTGCCAAGTTCTGCAATACCGGGGGCGATCAGGCCGATGATCAGAATCGGAATGAAGAGTCCCAGGAAATTGCTGAAGATGCCGTTGAACGTCAGGAATAAGCGGACTGCCCATTCAGGGAAGAAGAATGAGCAGCCTATACCGAGGGCTATCGCCAGAAGGATTAGAGGCAGGAGGCCAATTTTTCTTTTGCTTTTAGCCATACTATCTATTATTTGAGTTGTTCGTATGCTTTGCGGATCAGTTCGAGACCGTGTTCGACGTTTGCGCGCGGCGTGCCGAGGTTCATTCGCACGTGACATTCACCTCCGGGACCGTAGCCTATGCCGTTGTTCATTGCAACGTGGGCCTTGTCCAGGAAGAAATTCAATACCTCGTCGTGGTTGGTGGAAATGCCGCTGCAGTCGAGCCAGAGAACGTAGGAGCACATCGGCCTGACCGGCTTGATGGCGGGAACGTATTTCTCAAGGTATTCGCACGCGTAATCTACGTTGCCTTCGACGTATTTGAGCATCTGGTCGCGCCATTCCTTGCCGTAGCGGTACGCCATTTCCGTTGCGATGCACGCCATAAAGTACGAATCGCTGAATTCGTTAACTTCAAGCATTTCGTAGAAACTCTCGCGAATCTTCGGATTGGGAACTACGAAGGTGGAAGCGATGATACCAGCGATGTTGAATGTCTTGGACGGCGCGGTGAGTACGATGCAGTTGTTGCGAGCCTCTTCGCTTACAGTTGCAAACGGGGTGTAATTGTTGCCGAAGATCGGCATATCTGCGTGCAGCTCGTCAGCCATTATCAGGGTGCCGTAATGTTTGCAGAGCAACGCGACGCGCTGAAGATCTACTTTACGCCAGACGTGGCCCATCGGGTTGTGAGGGTTGCAGAGGATCATCAGCTTCGGCCTGTACTGCCTGAGCTTGTTTTCGAGGTCGTCGAAGTCCATCTCATAGTGTCCGTCGACGAATTTGAGCGGGTTCATCAGCACCTTGCGACCGTTGGCTTCGGGCTTGGTGATGAACGGCTTGTAAACCGGGGGCTGCGCGAGTACGTAGTCGCCGGGCTTCGTGAAATGGAAGAGTACGTATGCTTCTGCGCGGATGCCGCCGTTGGCAAATGTCATTTCTTCGCGCTTGATGTCCCAGTTGTGCTCCGCTTTCTGCCAATCTATTATTGACTGCCAGTAACTGTCGGGTGCGACGGTATAGCCGTAGATGCCGTGCTGCACCCTTTCTACGAGGGGTTTGACGATGCAGTCCGGAGCCTTGAAGTCCATATCTGCAATCCACATAGGGAAAAGGTCGGTCCTACCGAACTCACCCTGCATTCCTTCATACTTCTTCGCCAGCGTCGGCCTCCGGTCTATAATCTCATCAAAATTATATTTCATCGAACTAATACTCTAAACAATCAATCTACAAAATTACAAAATAATTGCCTATCACAGTGAAATAGAATAAAAATGTCACACCCGAATTACATGCCCTTCCCCGACCGGCCATTTCAATCAAATCATTAAACAAAATGACGCTTTTTGATAACCGATTTTCGTTGTTTTTTTCGTGAATCGGTTAATCTTTCATCCGCTTTTTATAAGGGATACAAACAGCTCTAAATGGCTATATATTCGTAGCAAAAAATGCACGCATCACAGCGCCTTGCAAAAGCAATCCAAGAACTCGACAAGAAAGGATTCATTACATCCCTTCCAATTTGCGTAGGCAAAGCAGACAGAACGATACGGGAACACGCAAACTCCATAGGTACTCCCCTCGTAAACGACAAAATGTATTTTAGGGGCAATGCGATTCGACACGCTATACGTAGCTCAAAAGAAGAGGCTGGAATCTGCGTTAGCGATGAAGACTTTATTGCATTTCCCACAGCAAAAAGCAGGATGGAAATATACTACGACAAGTCAACCAGGAATTATACATACACTGATAAGTTCAATAAATTCGTAGTTAAACCAAATCAGAGAATCAAGATAGCCACAAGTCGAGAGAAAGTTGTTAGTCTCGTAACGGCATCGAGATTAAGAGAAAATGGATATACAGAATTTAAGATGGGAAAATATATACGAATAAAGTGATACTGGCCGATAGAGTCGAACTACTCACCAGAGATAAATCCCTGCCACCGTTCCACATATCGTGGGTCTAACCAGTATCACTTCGATACAAAGGCAAAAATATAAAAAGTTTAGTAAAAACAAAACTAATACTATATAGCCATAACTAAACAGATAACAAATCCGCAACAGCGGGGTAGCGGAGCGTGACTCCCGGTCACGCGGGAGCGGCAACTGCCGTCACCTTTGAAGCCCGCCTGGGCACAAAAAAAGCCCCGGGCTTTTTTGGCCCAGGGCTTCAAAGGTGGCGGCAACCTACTCTCCCACTTGGTGTAGCAGTACCATCGGCGCTGGTGAGCTTAACTTCTCTGTTCGGTATGGGAAGAGGTGGATCCTCACCGCTATAAC
>CAMZIP010000073.1 GCA_947307265.1 uncultured Bacteroidales bacterium
GTGTCTTCCACAGCAATAGGATACGGCTTCAACACCTGCCTGACATCAAATATGGGTTGGCAACATACGAGGCGGCAGATTTCGCCTCTATGGTGGAACTGCTGAAAGGAATATCGAGAACAGGGTGGCAACCAGCAGCGCCCATTTGTAAGGGCCGCGTACCACCAGCAGGCCGAGGATGAACAGGAAGCAGATGATTGCTCCGACATAGACGTTACCTGCGGTAAACGGCTGCTCTCCCCAGTACATCGGCGCGTGGCGGCAGAAGTTGCGTGCTTCCGTCGGACGGACGTCGTGGCTGACCAGAGCCTTGTACATATGCGATTGGGGACCCAATTCGACAGTAGATGCGCCGCCCATAAATCCCGGGATAAGCAGGGAGAATGTCTCGGCCTTGCCGTAACTCCACTGCGTTGCATAATCCAAATCCAGACCGGAGGTCTTGTTGACGCTGTCGCTCTCCTTGACAAGGTCGGAATGGCCGCCGCGCATCGTCTCGCTGGTGTATTCCGCGTTGGCGAAAACGCCGGCCATATTGGTGCCTATACCTATACCGACGGATGCTCCGAAAATGAGCGTCGCGACAATGAAATCCTTATAGCGTTTTTCGCGGATGTGCGGCACCAGTTCGGCGAACCAGCACAGTCCGGTCATCATAAAGATGTAGTACGCCATCTGCGGGTGCGTAGCGTGCCCGATGGCGGTGAATATCATCGCCATAATGGCTCCTATGCCATATTTCTTTAGATGAAATATCAGGTAGAAAGCGGCAAACACGACGCTTATCAGCGCGATGGTGGACGTCTTGCCGTTATGCCCCGCCGCTATGACTATGATGAAATAGGAGGATAGGGCGGTACCTATTGCGCCTGCGATACTCGTCCAGGGATCGACTTCGAATGAGCGCAGGAGTATGAAGAAGCAGAAGAAGTATATCAGGAACACCCAGGCTGTGTGGGCGTGTCCGCGATGGAGGATGGCATCGAGCGGCGCGAGCAGGCGGGATGAAGTGTATTCGCCGCCGCCGATCTGGTAACTCGGCATACCGCAGAACATCGAGCCGGTCCACCAGCTGTGGTCGCCGGTCTCCTGGTTGTAACGCGAGAGTTCCTGGACTGCGCACTGCGCAGTAAATCCGTCTCCGGCATTGATGACCTTGCCTTCGATAACCTCGGGCCACGCATAGACGACGGCCAGGACTATAAATATGATCGCTGCTGCGATGTATGCTCCGTAACGCTTTAAGATGCTGTCCTTCTTCATATCAGGTTTGTTTATCCTGCAAATTTACTCTTTTTTGTTAAATTTGCCGAATATGTTGGATTCACTGTTAATATCACTGTGGATGGCCGGAGCCGTCGGAAGCGGAGCCAATCTGCCGTTCTGGGCTACGACCGGTCAGTTCGACCGTATGCCTGTTCACGGAGGTGCCGTCAGCCTCGTTTCTGCGGAGTTGAGTCACAATTTCGGAAACGGCAATGACTGGTTTGTCAACGGCGGTGCTGCGTTTGCCGGCAGGATGGATCTGCCTCACGGTGAAGACGGACGGCGGACAGCGGATTTTTCGGCTATGGTGGATGAACTCTATGCCGAAGTGGGTTGGAAAATGCTCTCCCTCAATGTCGGTATGCGTCACGAAGACCTGGATTTCTTTGCGGCCGGCAGCCGCGATCTCGGCTCGCTCTCGGTGACCGGCGGCAGGATTATCCGCAGCGGCAATACGCGCGCCATTCCGGGTTACGAATTGCGTCTTTATCCCCTGACCGTTCCGTTTACCGGAGGTAAGGCAGAGATTTACGGGGCCTACGGTGATTATAAGATGATGGACGAGCGTTATGTCAACGGCGCCTTGCTCCACAATATGAAGGCCGGACTATGCGTTCACATCACTTCCCGGCTGGATTTCCATTTCGTCCTGGACCACTATGCGCAGTGGGGCGGGGTAAGCCCGGTTTATGGCGAGATGCCTCTCACGCTTGACAATTATTTCCGCGTCATAACTGGCCGCCGCGCTTCTTCCGCAGGTTCGACCAGCGACCAGATAAATGTCATCGGTAACCAGCTTGGCAGCGAGACCTTCCGCTTCGACTGGAGGGGTGATGGCTGGAAAGCCTCCTTCCTGCACGATATTCCTTACGAGGACGGCTCCGGAATGGGTTTCCAGAATTTCCCGGACGGAGTCAATACGCTTTGGCTCGGCTGGGATGACAAGGACCGCTGGATCACCGATATCGCCCTGGAGTTCATCTATACGCGCTGGCAGTCAGGTCCCCGCCACGAACGTCCGACTACCGATGAAGAGAAGGCTACGATGGATCCTTCTATCGGATATGATTACTACAGGCGCATCCTCGGCGGCGTGGACAACTATTTCTCCAACGAGGAGTATTGTTCAGCCTGGACGTATTTCGGGCGCACCATCGGCCTGCCGCTGCTCTATCCGAAAGGAACCCGTGACGGCACCTGGGGGCAGGGTACAACCCTCGGCGTGGAAAACAACCGAATCCGGGCGTGGCATCTGGGAATCGGCGGCCGGCTTTTCCGCCGCGCACCTTACCGCCTGATGCTGACTTACAGCCAGAACTACGGTACCTACAAGATTCCTTATGCCGGGCCTTCGGCCTGGAACCAGGATTGGGGAACGGTGAAGGAAGTGCCCCTGAATCAGTTCTCGGCCTGCCTTAACGGCGAGGTTCCGCTCATCAGCGGATACTTCGGCCTGGCGCTTCGCTATGGTCTCTACGCCGACCTCGGAGAGGTGCTGGAGAACAGTTTCGGGGCAATGTTCGGTATTGCAGTTAATTTTTATTAACTTTGCTGGTTACTACGTAAAAACACTGATAACAGTTAAATGCACGATATGAAAAAAGTATTGATGGCCTTCCTCCTGCTGGCGCTTGCGCCGGCGCTGTTGGCACAGAATACAACCACTACGACGACAACGGCTGCTACATCATCCGCATCAACGGAAGAAGTGGAGACTGCAAAGTCGCTCGCCCGTTCGTATGGCTACAGCAACGATGAGATCGACAAGATCATTACCCGCAACATCAACGGTCAGGTAGTGACGCAGCCCGCTTCCGCAGGTACGGTGGCTATCCCGATGACTTCCGATGCAACGGTGATGATGCAGGATATTCCGCAGCCGGCGCAGATTTCGCCCATCGAGGGCCGCAAGGCGCCGAGCTCTATCATTTTTGGTCACGACTTCTTTATTTCCGACGGTCTGGCGCTGATTCCCAGCGTCAATGCCCCGCTCCCCGAGAGTTACGTTCTCGGCCCGGGCGACCGCCTAGTTATTGACGTGACCGGCGATGCAAATGCCAATTTCGTCTGCCCCGTGGCAAATGACGGCAGCATCACGATCAAGAACGTGGGTACGGTGTATATCGGCGGCAAGACTCTCGTCGATGCCGAAAAACTTATTCGCGGCCGCATCAGTTCCGCGTACGGCAGTATCCGCACCGGCGGCTCTCAGCTGCACGTTTCGGTCAGCAAGATTCGCGGCGTCACGGTGTATGTGCTCGGCGAGGTTTATACTCCCGGTGTCTATACGATGCCTTCCCTGACTTCCGTCGCTACGGCAATTTATATGGCGGGGGGTATCCAGCGCCACGGTTAGGTCCGTGATATAATCCTTTACCGCCAGGGCCGCCTGGTCGGCAAATTCGACCTGTATGCATTTATCTTCGAAGGCCGTTATGACCAGGCTCTGCGCCTGCAGGACGGCGATATCATTTCTGTCGCCGCATCGCATAATATCGTCAAGGTCGGCGGCAGCGTGAACCGTCATCTGCGCTATGAAATGCTGGATGGCGAAACGGTTGCGGACGTTATCCGTTATGCCGGCGGATTTGACTCCGAAGCGGTTCGCAGCCGCGTGCACCTGGATCGCATCGATGAGCAGCACGGCACTTCTTTCGATGTTGCCGCAGCGGATTTCGGCTCTTTCTCCGTAGCCGCGGGCGACAGCCTTTACGTCTATGCGATTAACCGTGAGATTGACAACCGCGTATATATCGACGGTTCGGTGGTCAAGCCCGGTCCGTATGCCATTTCCGATACTCTGAATGACCTGCGTCAGTTGATTTTGGCTGCCGGCGGTCTGCGCGAGGGTACCAATACCGACCGCGCTCACATCCGCCGTCTGGACGCTCTTCGCCGTTCTACCGATATTACTTTCTCGCCCGAAAAAGTTCTCAGCGGTGATCAGGTCGTAGGCCTGATGCGCGAAGACTCGGTGCGTATTTATTCTGTAGTGGAACTGGTCGATACCGTACACGTTTATATTGCAGGTGCGGTCAAGCACCCCGGTGATTATGTTTTCAACAAGGGCCTTACCCTCAGCTCCCTGATTCTCGAAGCCGGCGGTCTGGCCGAAGGCGCTGATCTTTCGCATATCGAGGTCGCTTCGCGCGGAAAGGAAGGTCCTTCGACAATCCGTTACGTGGATATCTCTTCTGATCCGGAAGCCGCCAATACCGAACTTGACGCTTATGACAAGGTCTCGGTCCGCCTGATGCCTTATTACCGTCCGATTATGACCGTGACGGTACAGGGCGAGGTGAAATATCCCGGTGTCTATGCGCTTGAAAATTCTGCGGTCCGTCTCTCCGATATCGTGAGCCGTGCAAATGGTTTTACGGAGCACGCTTACGCAAAGGGCGCCCGTCTGCGCAGAAAGATGTCAGATGTCGAAAAGGAACGCAAGGAGGTTGCCAAGGATATCGCAATCGGCCAGAAGATGGTTCTCTCGCAGGCCGATTCGCTTCGCGCATACGAGAACGTGCGTCTGTCAGATACCCTTTCGGTTTATTCCGTTGCCATCGATATTTTAGCCGCCATCAAGAATCCGGGCACTTATATCGACCTGGTCCTTCAGGACGGCGATATTATCGATGTTCCCCCGATGAACAATACCGTGAAGATTTCCGGCGGCGTGTATCAGCCCAATACCGTGGCTTTCAATCCTTCGTTCTCCTGGCGCGATTATATCAACCAGGCCGGCGGTTTCGCCAAAGGCGCATATAAGACGAAGGTTTACGCTATATATATGGACGGCTCCTCCGCCGTCAAGGGCAGCAAGGAATTCCGTGTAGAACCCGGTATGGAGTTGGTTGTTCCTCAGCGCACCGAAGCTGAGATGCGCCCTGCTTCAGTGACGGAGATTTCGGCTATCATTTCATCCGTGAGTTCGATGGCATATATGGCGGCAATCCTCGTAAGTATGTTGCGTAAATAGTGACTGTGATATGGCTGACAATAAGACAAAGTTCGAGATAGAGGAGACTGACCGTAACGTTGACGTCAAGGGCATTCTCTCGCTTCTGTATTCCCGTCGCAAGACGATAATCATTACGACGGCCTGCTTTATGGCGTTCGGCCTTTTCCTGGCGATTTTCTCGCCGAGGGAGTTTAAGGCAACGAGCGTTTTCGTCCCCCAGACCAATCAGAGTTTTACCTCCCGATATTCTTCGATCGCGTCGATGATGGGTCTTGATATGGATATGAGCGGCAGCGACGGCCCTATCAGCCCGAAGGTCTATCCGCTGTTCCTGGGCAACCCGGAATTCCTGCGCGACCTGATGTATTCGCCGATTCATTTCAGCACGTCGAGTGAGCCGATAACCATTTATGATTATTATACCAATCCGGAGTACCAGAAGCCCAATGTCGTCAATTCGGTGCTTCGTTATACTATAGGACTTCCCGGCCTGATTATCGGCAGCCTCTCGCCTGACAAGGGTGATGCGGCTACGCTGGTCGAGGCGGTGGCCGATCCCGACGGTGTCGTGGATCCCGTCTGCCCGGTGGTATATCTTACCCGCGAAGAGGCGTCTGTGGCCAAATTGCTCCGCCGCAATATGGAAATGGAGGTGGATCTCAAGCGCGGCTTCCTGACGCTTACGGTAGTTATGCCCGAGGCCCGTGCCGCATCCGAAGTCTGCGAGACCACTTATCAGTTGCTGAAACGCTATGTGACTGATTTCAAGGTCACCAAGGCTCGCGCCAATCTCGAATATCTGGAACGTCAGTACGAAGAGGCAAAGGCTGATTACCGCCGCAAGCAGGAGCGTCTGGCAGTGTTTGTCGACCGCAACCGCGGTGTCATTTCCGCCCAGGCTTCCGTCGAGCGCAGCCGTCTCGAATCAGATTGTGAACTCGCGCGTTCGCTCTATCAGGAACTCTCCAAGAATGTCCTCTCGTCGCGCGTCAAACTCGAAGAGAGCAACGTCTCCTTCGCCGAGATTGCTCCCTCGATGGTTCCTCACCGCAAATCCAAACCCAGCGGCGTAGTCCTCATCCTTGTCTGGACCATCCTAGGCTTCGCCCTCTCCAGCGGCATCATCCTCGCCAAAGACAAATGGCGCGGACTCTCCAGGAAGTGATAGCCTAGCGCAGCCGACTACAATTCCTGCCATTCTGAGCGAAGCGAAGAATCTATTCCTTCGGCTACACCCACACAAAGCGGACACGAAAACCCCTATTTTCGTGCCCGCTTTTGACTGAATTATCTCTCTTGCTCTCGGAAGGCGCAGCTAATACCCTCCAGAGTGTTCTCAAAGGCCGATTCCCTGCGCCTTCCCTCTGTCCGCCGGCTACGCCTTCGCGCCTCGAACATACTGTGTTTACTGGGGCTCTGCCCCAAACCCCGCCGCTTCGGTGACACTATTGCACGAACTAACGCTTCGTCACCTTCGCTAGCGCCCGACGGCGCTAGGCACGCCCTTCGGCTTTGCAAATAATGTAACTATCTCGGCTCCACCAGGCTCCGCGCAGCCGGCTTCTCCACGTGGATTCCTCCCAGGCGCCATTCTGGGTAAACCGATTTTAGCCTTGGCACTTAACCGGCAGATACACTGTGAGATACTGAAAGTGCTACCCCTTCTGAGAGGGGGTAGCACTTTCAGCTATCGGGTGACAT
>CAMZIP010000074.1 GCA_947307265.1 uncultured Bacteroidales bacterium
CAGCCGCAAGGGCGCCCGTTTCGTCCGTTTCTGCGACGCCTTCAACATCCCCATCGTCACCCTCGTGGACGTGCCGGGCTTCCTCCCGGGCACCCAGCAGGAGTACGGCGCAGTGATTCTCCACGGCGCGAAACTCCTCTACGCGTACGGCGAGGCTACGGTTCCCAAGGTGACCGTCTCCCTCCGCAAGTCCTACGGCGGAAGCCACATCGTGATGAGCTGCAAGCAGCTGCGCGGTGACATCAACTACGCTTGGCCTACCGCCAACATCGCAGTGATGGGCGCTGACGGCGCTGTTTCCGTCCTCTACGCAAAGGACCTCAAGGCAGTTGAGGATCCCGAGGAGAAGAAGGCTCTCGCAGAGGCAAAGAAGAAGGAGTACGACGATCTCTTCTGCAACCCTTACAATGCAGCCAAGTACGGCTATATCGACGACGTCATCGAGCCGCGTAACACCCGTTTCCGCGTCATCCGCGCACTGCAGCAGCTTGAGACCAAGAAGCTCACCAATCCTGCCAAGAAGCACGACAACCTCCCTCTCTAATCATTTAAACGCCTGAATCAAATGAAGCATATCAGACTGATTTTGGTGGTTGCCGCATTCCTTGGCCTGACCTTCACCGCTGCTGCGCAGAGCCAGAACGCTATGCGTATCAACGAGTACCTGGTCACCAATACCGACGACTACCAGGATGACTACGGTCAGCAGGGATCGTGGATCGAGTTGTTCAACTCGTCCTACGGTACGGTTGACCTTTCGGGCTGCTTCCTCACGGATGATCCCGCCAACCTGACGAAATATTCGATTCCGGGTGGCGACGTCCTGGCGAAGATCAAGCCCCGCCAGCACGTTATCTTCTGGGCTGACAACCAGCCCAAGAGGGGTACTTTCCACGTCAATTTCGACCTGGAGGGAGCCGACGAAATTCTGTTCGTCAAGGGTGACGGCAAGACCATTATCGACCGCATCAAGGTCCGTCACGACCTGGGAGAAAATGTCTCCTTCGGCCGTGTTGACGACGGCATCGGTTCGACCGACGGTTCCGGCGAAGGCTGGGCTGTCCTCGACCATACGTCCGCAAGCACCAACAATGCCCCTATCGACAAGGCCGGAAAGGCCGTCAAGATGAAGGAGATCGACCCTTACGGCTGGGTTATGGCCGTAACCGCTATGCCGGTCGTCTTCGCCGCCCTCATCATTCTCTTCATCCTCTTCAAGCTTATCGGTAATGTAAATATCCGTGCCGGCAAGAAGAAGGAAGCACAGGTTTCAAAGGTCGCAGTCGAAGAGACCAAGTACGGTGAAGTCTCCGCTGAGACTTATGCCGCTATCGCTACGGCACTGCACCTTTATAAGAAAGAAGAAGAGTCCCACGACGAAGAAAGTTACGTGGTCACTCTGCAGCGCACCGCCCGCACCTACACTCCTTGGAGCACTCACATCCAGGGTATGCGCCAGCTTCCTGAAGTAAACAAAAGAAAGTAATCCTCCCAAGCAATCATTATTATGAAAGAATACAAACTCAAGATCAACGGCAACAACTACGACGTTGCCATCGATGAAGTGGAAGAGACTACCGCAAAGGTCGAGGTCAACGGCACGCCTTTTCAGGTAGAGTTCGAGAAGCCCATCACCAAGTCCCGCCCGAAGGTTGTCATCAACCGTCCTGCCGAGACTCCGGGTGCTGCTCCCGCTGTCCAGGTCTCCAAGCCTGTTGCAAATACCGGCAACGGTACCGTGGTCAGTTCTCCGCTTCCGGGCGTTGTCCTTAACGTAAATGTCAAGGAAGGCGACGCTGTCAAGAAAGGCCAGACCATCCTGATTCTCGAAGCTATGAAGATGGAGAACTCCATCGAGGCTCCGGCTGACGGCACTGTTTCTAAAATCCTGGTCCAGAAGGGTGATTCGGTCCTCGAAGGTGCCCAGCTGGCTGTTATCGCTTAGCGCATAGTCAAGTATGGAAAACATCATTGCAAACCTCAAACAATTCTGGGCTTTTACCGGATTTGCGAATTGCAACCTCAACTACCTGATCATGATTGCGATCGGCCTGGTGTTCATCTACCTGGCCATCAAGAAGGACTGGGAGCCGATGTTGCTTATTCCTATCGGATTCGGTATCCTGATCGGTAATATTCCGCTCTTCCAGGGACTCAACGTGGGTGTCTATGAGGAAGGCTCCGTGCTCAACATCCTCTATCAGGGTGTGCAGAAGGGCTTCTATCCTCCGCTCATCTTCCTTGGTATCGGCGCAATGACCGACTTCTCCGCCCTGATTTCCAACCCGAAGATGCTGCTGATCGGCGCTGCCGCACAGTTCGGTATCTTCGGCGCATACGCAATCTCGCTTGCTCTCGGTTTCGACGCAGCGCAGGCTGGTGCTATCGGTATCATCGGCGGTGCAGACGGTCCGACCGCTATCTTCCTTTCATCCCGACTGGCTCCCGATATGATGGGCGCCATCGCGGTTTCGGCTTATTCGTATATGGCACTCGTGCCGGTCATTCAGCCGCCTATTATGCGACTGCTTACCACCAACAAGGAGCGCCTCATCCGTATGAAGCCCCCGCGTGCCGTCTCTCCCGTCGAGAAGAAGATCTTCCCCATCGTGGGCTTCCTTCTCACGGCATTCATCGTGCCCTCGGGTATTCCTCTGCTCGGTATGCTCTTCTTCGGTAACCTCCTTAAGGAAAGCGGCGTGACCAAGCGTCTGGCCAACACTGCAAGCGGCCCGCTCTGCGATATCGTCACCATCCTCATCGGTGTCACCGTCGGTGCATCCACCCAGGCTGACCAGTTCCTCCGTATCGAGTCGGTCAAGATCTTCGGTATCGGCGCTCTCTCGTTCGTCATCGCTACGTTCGCAGGCGTGCTCTTCGTGAAGTTCTTCAACCTCTTCCTCAAGGAAGGCAACAAGATCAACCCGCTTATCGGTAACGCAGGCGTCTCGGCAGTGCCGGATGCAGCCCGCGTATCCAACAACGTCGGTCTGAGCTATGACAAGACCAATTACCTGCTGATGCACGCTATGGGTCCGAACGTGGCCGGCGTCATAGGTTCTGCAGTTGCTGCAGGTATCCTCCTCGGATTCCTCGGCTAATAAGCTGCCGCTAAATATTAAGAAACCGGAGCCGCAAGACTCCGGTTTTTTTGTACCTTTGCAGTTTTAATAGGCAAGCATTAAGATATCTGATATTATATGCAGAACAAACTCCAAGAACTTACTGACAAACTCTACAATGAAGGTTTGTCCCGCGGCAAGCAGGAAGCCCAGGTGCTGATTGCAGACGCACGCCGTGAGGCCGATGAGATTATCGCACAGGCCCGCAAGAAGGCTGAAGAGATCGAGGCCGAAGCACGCAAGAATGCCGAAGGTATCCGCAAGACTGCGGAAAATGACATTGCAATGGCTTCGACGATGACCATCGCGGCCGTAAGGCAGCAGGTCGAGAACGCCGTAGTGGCACGTGCGGTCGCTCAGCCCGTCTCCAAGGCATTCTCCGATCCGGCATTCGTCCGTGATCTTCTCGCTACCGTGGTCAAGGCCTTCAAGGCATCAGAGACCGAGGCGCGTGAACTCGACGTCATCCTCCCCGACTCCCTCAAGTCCGAGATCGATTCAGCATACGCTGCTGAACTTTCGTCCATTCTCGGCGCAGGCGTTGAAATTGCTTATGTCAAGGGTCTTCCCGGCGGATTCCGCATCGCTCCCCGCGACGGCGGTTATCGCATCGACATTACCGAGGACGAATTCAGTTCCCTTATCGGCGCTTACCTGCGTCCCGCAACCCGCAAAATCCTCTTCGGTCTCTAATGGACAACTATCCGTATATTATAGCGTCTCTCCCGGACCTGTTGCAGCCCGGCAATCCCCAGTCATTCGATTATGACGGAGTGAAGGCCTTTATCTGCAGCCAGCTCTCGGAGGCTGACTGCCGTAAAATCGACTGGCTCGAAGCCGGTTTCCGTACGGAGTGCATAAAGCATCATTTTTATAGGTGCGTCGCTCACAGCGGTTCCCGCTTCCTGCGCGAATACTTCGCATTCGATGCTGCAGTCCGCAAGGCGAAAGTGGCTTTCCTTCAGGATGAACCGGTGGCTGCCGATGCATTCGAGGAGGCCCAGGCCGTTCAGTCGATATTTGCCCTCAAGGACATTGTCGGACGCGAACGCAAACTCGATACCCTCTATTGGGACAAGGCTCTCGACCTGGTCCGCGACCGTCTGTTCGATATGGACGTCATCCTCTCGGTCCTGGTCCGCGCCCGTCTCGTCCAGCGCTGGAACGCGCTCGATCCCGAGACCGGCCGCAAGATGTTCTCCGACCTGGTCAACGAAGTTCGCGGCACTTTCGAAGGCGTGAAGTTCGATACGGATACACCTAATATGAAAACAAATTAATAATGATATGAAAAGTACTGGTATTGTAACCAGCATTATTTCCAACCTGGTCACGGTGCGTTTTGAAGGGCACGTCTCGCAGAATGAGATTTGCTACGTCTATGCAGGTGACCAGCGCCTGATGGCGGAGGTCATCAAGGTCACGGGAAAGGATGCATTCGTGCAGGTGTACGAAAGCACCCGCGGCCTGAGGCAGGGCAACCGCGTGGAATTCGAAGGCCATATGCTTGAGGCCACTCTCGGCCCCGGCCTGCTCTCCAGCAGTTACGACGGCCTGCAGAACAATCTCGCCACGATGACGGGCGTTTTCCTCCAGAGAGGCGAATACACCGCCCCGCTCGACCACGCGAAACTGTGGCATTTCACTCCGCTGGCAAAGACGGGCGACAAGGTTCAGGCCGCTGACTGGCTCGGCGAAGTCAAAGAAGGCTGGCTGCCTCACAAGATAATGGTTCCCTTCGCTTTCAAGGGTACCTACACCGTCAAGAGCGTCGTTGCCGAAGGCGACTACAATATCGACACGACCGTAGCGGTGCTGACTTCTGCCGAAGGTGAAGACGTGAATGTATGTATGTGGCAGAAATGGCCCGTCAAGGTGGCTGTCGGAGGATACGAAGAAAAGCCGCGTCCGTATCGCATTATGGAGACCGGCGTGCGCTGCATCGATACGATGAACCCCATCGCCGAGGGCGGTACCGGCTTTATCCCGGGTCCGTTCGGCTGCGGCAAGACCGTGCTCCAGCACGCGATTGCACAGCAGGGCGACGCCGAGGTCATCGTGATGGCAGCCTGCGGTGAGCGTGCAAACGAGGTCGTCGAGATTTTTAAGGAATTCCCTGAACTGGACGACCCTCACACCGGCCGTAAACTGATGGAACGTACCACCATCATCTGCAATACCTCGAATATGCCTGTTGCAGCCCGTGAGGCTTCCGTCTATACGGCAATGACCATCTGCGAGTATTACCGCGCCATGGGTATGAAGGTGCTGCTGCTTGCAGACTCTACCTCCCGCTGGGCGCAGGCGCTTCGCGAAATGTCCAACCGTATGGAGGAACTTCCGGGTGCGGACGCATTCCCCGTGGACCTTTCGGCCATCATATCCAACTTCTACGCGCGTGCCGGCATCGTCCGCCTGCGCAACGGCAATACCGGTTCGGTAACGTTCATCGGTACCGTTTCCCCTGCGGGCGGTAACCTCAAGGAGCCTGTGACCGAATCCACCAAGAAGGCAGCGCGCTGCTTCTATTGCCTGGAGCAGAACCGCGCCGACAAGAAGCGTTATCCGGCCATCGACCCCATCGACTCCTATTCCAAGTACCTTGAGTATCCGGAGATCGTCTCCTACCTCAATGGCAAGATCAGTCCGGACTGGGTAGAGAAAGTCCAGAAGGCCAAAAATATCGTCCTCCGAGGCAAGGAGGTCGCCGACCAGATCAACATTCTCGGCGACGACGGCGTGCCCATCTCCTACCACGAACTCTACTGGAAGAGCGAACTCATCGACTTCGTCATCCTCCAGCAGGACGCATTCGACAAGATCGACGCCATTACCCCGATGGACCGTCAGGAATATATGCTCACCCTCGTACTCGAGATCTGTGACCACAAGTTCACCTTCGACGACTACGAGCAGTGCGCCGCCAAATACAAGGAGATCATCAATCTCCTGCGTCAGATGAATTACTCCGAGATGCATTCGGAGCAGTTTGAGAATTACCTCCGTCAAATCCGTAATATTTTGGACAATGAACAGTAGCAGAGCGTTTCAGCGGGTCTATACCCGCCTGGAGTCGATTACCAAGGCAACCGTCTCCCTGAAGGCGCAGGGCGTCAGCAATGACGAACTGGCAACTGTCGCAGGCCGCCTCGCTCAGGTCGTCAAGATCAAGGGCGAACTGGTTACACTGCAGGTTTTCTCCGGTACGGAGGGTATCCCTACCGATGCGGAGGTGTATTTCTTCGGCGAGCCGCCGACACTCAACGTGAGCGACGCGCTGGCAGGCCGTTTCTTCAATGCCTACGGCGAACCTATCGACGGCGGTCCGGCTGTCGAGGGCGAGAAGCGCCAGATCGGCGGACCTTCGGTCAACCCGTACAAGCGTAAGCAGCCTTCCGAACTGATTCCGACAGGTATCGCAGGCATCGACCTTAACAATACGCTGGTCTCCGGCCAGAAGATCCCGTTCTTCGCAGATCCTGACCAGCCTTACAACCAGGTAATGGCAATGGTGGCCCTCCGTGCAGACGTGGATAAGATCATCCTCGGCGGTATGGGTCTCTCCAACGACGACTACCTCTATTTCCGCCACGCATTCGAAGATGCTGGCGCACTGGACAAGATTATCAGTTTCGTCAATACGACGGACCAGCCGCCTGTGGAGCGACTGCTTATCCCGGATATGGCTCTTACCGCCGCCGAGTATTTCGCAGTCGATAAGAACGAAAAGGTGCTCGTGCTGCTGACCGATATGACGCTGTATGCCGATGCGCTGTGTATCGTCTCCAACCGTATGGACC
>CAMZIP010000075.1 GCA_947307265.1 uncultured Bacteroidales bacterium
TGGACGGGAGGTTCAGGACCTCTCTAGCGGGCTTCATCCTGTCATCATACGGGTAGCAGGCAGTCCAGACGGCGCCGAGTCCGAGGGCCTCGGCCGCGAGAAGCAGATTCTCCGTAGCGGCGGCACAGTCGGCGGTCCAGTTCTTATTCTCTCCGCCGAGTTTGCCGGTAGTCTTGCCGCAGACCACGATTACGACCGGAGCCTTTGCAATCATCTTGTTGAATCCGCCGGCCAGTTTATTTTTCGTGGCCTGTTCGGTCACGACGACGAAACGCCACGGCTGGACGTTCATACCTGAGGGCGCAGCCATAGCCGCGCGGAGAAGTGTTTCCACCTGCTCGGAAGATACGGGCTCGTCCGTATATGAGCGGACGCTTTTACGGGAGTGGATGTTGTCCAGAACGGCCTGTGCGCCATCCTGCACCTGTGCAAAACCAGTCATAGTCACCAGAGTTAACAGTGCAACAAAAATGTACTTAAGACTTTTCATATTGATTAATATTTGTTTACGAAATCAGTTATCAGTTTGAACACCGGCTCGTATGTGTCGAAGACGGCGGTTTTCCAGGTATCGAAGATCGTGTGATAATACGGGAATGCGTCGCCGTTCTGATTCTCGAGGAAAATGCAGGGCACGTGCCTGACGGCGAAAGGGTAGTGGTCGCTGTTGGCAGCCAGGGCGCCGCGGTCCAGCGCCTCGAAATAATGCTTCTCAGCGTTGATCTGCCCGAATACCTCAAACCCTCCGAGGCCCTCGTCGCTGCATTCGCAGTACTGCACGGGATTGTTGTCTCCGATCATATCGATATTGAAAAGGTACTTGATCTGCGAAAGCGGCACTATCGGGTGCTCCGCGAAAAATTCCGAGCCGCGCAGGTTGGCGTCTTCGCCCGAAAACGCGATGAAATACATATCGCAGGCGGGCCGATTTGCGGCGTAATGAGCCGCCAGCGTCACGATAGCGGCCGTACCGGAGGCATTGTCATTTGCGCCGGCGTAATACACCTTTGCGCCCAGATTGCCCAGATGGTCGTAGTGCGCCGTGAAAACGTAGCAGCTGTCGTGGCTTTCGCCCTCGACCTTGGCGATCACGTTGAAAATCTCATAGTCCTCGAGGAATCTGTTCTCGATATCGGCGCTGACCTTCTGCACGCCCACGATGGCCTCCGGCGTCACCCAGATGATGGGTTTGTCCACCACCCGGTGGCCATAAGCCTTGAAGAACTTGATGGGCGAGGGCCAGGTGTAGATCAGTCCCGCGTTGGGGCATTCGCCGTTCTTCTGCAGTTTCGAGAAAACCTCGCGGTGCTTGTAGGTAAACCAGAATTCGCACGCGACCAGGCAGCCCGCATTTTCGGGGCGGTTGAGGTCTGCGAGGAGGCGGTCAGCATCGAAATTCAGGGTATCGACGTGATAGACGGGGAATTCGCCCTTCACGCCCGGCGAATACTCGCGCATCGAGAAATCTACGCCAGGAGTGAGCTTCCTGCCGTCGGCACGCAGTTCCATTTTGCCCGGGAAGGTATTGATATCGATGGTAAACGGCTGCAGCGTGACCTCATCTGCGCCGGCCTTGACAAACTCCTTCTGGAGGAACTTCCCGGCCTTGTTGGCACCGTCCCGCGCATACCCGCGGCCCTGGTATTTGGCGCTGCTGAGTTCCTTCACCACGCGCTTGTAATGCGCCATATCCTGCGCCTGCACCCCCTGCACCGCGCACAAAACCAAAAACAAAAGAAAGAAGCGTTTCATAGGATAAAGTAAATCCCTGTGGATATTAAACTTGGAACAAATATAGGAATAGTTTTTTTTGTTGATATGGCATTGCTGCCACATCTTCATCCTGAAGAGTATATATTATCCTATCGAGCTGAACGACCTACTGCTGGTCGTGACCTTCTTTCCTATATTCGCGGAGAGCTGTGCGGCACTGTTGCTAGTCATTGACCGGAACAGCATAGTTTGGAGGAAGAGTTTCGCGGTGAACTGTCACATGGAATGATTTATGTCCAAATGGGTGAACAGTTTATCCATTTCCACCCATACTATTTTGCGTTTCCTCTTGTAGATTCGTTTCTTTTTTACTAACTTTGCAACGGTCGTAAAATTTACGGCTGTAAAATTTTGGTGAAATGAAGTTTTATGACAGGGAAGAGCAGCTGGCGATGCTGCGTGAAATGAGGGAGCTATCGTACAATGGATATTCCCGATTGACGGTTGTCACCGGGCGTAGACGTATCGGGAAGACCACGCTCATCAAGGAAGCCTACAAAGACGAGCCATATGTTTATCTGTTCGTGGGCAGGAAAAGCGAATCGGTCCTGTGCGGGGAATTCTGTGAGGAGTATCAGGAAAAGACAGGAATATTCGTCCCTCCGATGAGTGCTTTCCGAGATGTATTTCGTTATTTAATGGAGGAAGGAACGCGCCGGAAATACACGCTTGTCTTTGATGAATTCCAGAATTTCCTGGAGGTCAATCCATCCATATACAGCGATATTCAGAACTGGTGGGACAAGTACCAGAAGGAGAGCCATGTGAATATGGTTGTCAGCGGCTCTGTGTATTCTCTGATGGAGAAACTCTTCAAAAACAGAAAGGAACCCCTTTACGGTAGGCAGGATTCAACCATAAAGCTTCAAGCGTTTTCCACAACAATCCTTAAACAAATCATGGAGGACAACGCTCCGGGGTATTCCAACGACGACCTTCTCGCACTTTATACTTTCACTGGCGGCATCCCCAAATATGTGGAACTGTTCGTGGACGTGAAGGCTACCACCTGTAAGAAAATGATTGCCAGAATCTGCAAGGAGGATTCTCCGTTGATAGAAGAGGGGAAGAAACTCCTCATTCAGGAATTCGGAAAGAAATACGCTACATACTTCTCCATCCTTCAGGCAATATCGATGGGGTACAATACTCAGGCTTCCATCGAAGACTACCTGGGAGGGAAAAGTTTAGGCGGACAACTGTTGAAACTGGAAGATACGTATGACCTTATCCGGAAGGTCCGTCCAATCTGGGCAAAACCAAAGACCCAGACCGTCAGGTACGAGATCAGCGATATCTTCCTTCGTTTTTGGTTCCGTTATGTGGAGAAGAACCAGCGGCTCATTGAGATCGGACAGTACCCAGCTCTGCGAAAGATTATGGAAGATGATTATGAGACCTATTCCGGTGATGTACTTGAGAGATACTTCAAGTTGAAACTCGTGGAAAGTATGGAATACCGCGATATCGGAGGTTGGTGGGACCCTAAAGGCTATATCGACAAGGATGGGCATCATCAGCAGGCCGAGCTGGATATCGTCGCTTTCCGCCTGAAAGAGAATGTGCTCGATGTGATAGAGGTCAAGCGCAATCCTGACAAGTTCGATAAGGGACTTCTTGAAGAGAAAACTGCGTACTTCTCTTCCAAGGAGAAACAAGCCAGAAAGAACAAGTTAGTACTCTCTTGTTTCTCAATGGATGACATGTGATAGTATATGCGTTCTCTCAGCAATTGAATGACTTAATTCTTGTTAGTTAATTGTTTTTGAGTTTATTGTGTCATAAGGAGTTTTCTCGCTTTTAATCCTATTTGATTTTGGAAAAGTGGAAGAAAACCTCTCTCCAATTTTTCTGTATCTTTGCGGTATGTCTGATGAGATCATATTTCTGGGGACGGGGACGTCGCAGGGAGTGCCGGTGGTGGGCTGCGGATGCAGCGTATGCCGGTCGGAAGATCCGCGCGACAAGCGCTTGCGGACCTCGGCTCTGGTGCGGTACAAAGGCCTCGAACTCGTGATAGATGCGGGTCCGGATTTCCGCCAGCAGATGCTGCGCGAAGGAGTTACCCTGCCGGATGCCATACTTCTGACGCACGCCCACATAGACCATATCGGCGGTCTCGACGACATACGGGCATTCAACTACCGTCCGAGCGACGGTTACAGCGCCGTCCATCCGTTTCCGGTGTATTGCGAACCGGAAGTTCAGAAAGGCCTGCGCCACTCATTCTACTACGCATTCCAGAACCTCAAATACCCCGGCATTCCGCAGTTCGACCTGCGGACGATCAGCGACCGCCCGTTCAGCATCGACGGAGTCGAAATAATCCCGCTCCGCGCATATCACGCGAAACTGCCGGTCCTCGGATTCAGGTTCGGGCCGCTGGCCTATATCACCGATGCCAACCGCCTGCCGGACGAGACGTTCAAGCGACTCGAAGGCGTCCGTTTTCTCGTGCTCAACACCGTGCGCCGCACACCGCACATCTCGCATTTTTCGTTGCCGGAAGTCATCGAAATAGCGAAGCGGGTAGGGGCGGAACGCACTTTCCTGACGCATCTCTCGCACCAGCTTCCGGCGCACGCCGAATTGGCCGCCGAACTGCCCGCAGGCGTCGAGCCGGCCTATGACGGACTGAGGGTACAATTCTAACGAAAAATGAACGGAAAGTTATACCTCATACCAACGCCTCTCGGCGAATATCCTCCGCAGGAAGTGCTGCCCCAGGCTACGCTCGACCTGCTGAAAGGCATCAGCCTGTACTTCGTCGAAGAACTCCGCACGGCACGTCGGTTCCTCTCGGCGGCTGGATTAAAGGGCCATATAGAGGAACTCGAACTCCACGAGATCAACGAGCATTCCACGCCGGAAGAGATTTCCAAACTTGCCGAACTGCTCGGCAGCCGTGATGCGGCGCTGATATCGGAAGCAGGCCTTCCCGCCGTGGCTGACCCGGGCGCACAACTCGTCGCACACGCACACCGCAAAGGTATCGAGGTCGTTCCTCAGAGCGGCCCTTCATCCCTGATGATGGCGCTTATGTCCTCCGGTCTCAACGGCCAGTGCTTCGCATTTGCAGGATACCTGCCTGTCAAACCGGATGCCCGCAAAGCCGCGCTGATCGAACGCGAACGCCGTTCGGCACGCGAAGGCGAGGCCCAGATAATGATAGAAACCCCGTACCGCAACGACTCGCTCCTGGCTGATATTCTCGCCACCTGCAGGCCCGCGACGAGGCTCTGCATAGCAGCTGATATAACCCTTCCCACGGCAATGATCCGCACCGGGACCGTTGCTCAGTGGCGCGCCGAGACACCCGTGATAGGCAAGCGTCCGTGCGTTTTCATTATTCAGGCATAGCAGATGGAACGCAAACCGACCATAGCTTTTTATACCCTCGGGTGCAAACTCAATTTCTCAGAGTCCTCGACGTTCGCCCGCCAGGCGGAAAGCCTCGGCTACGAGGTGGTAGATACCGCAGACAATCCCGACCTCATCGTCGTCAATACCTGCAGCGTTACCGCAACGGCTGACAAGAAAGGCCGCAATATAATCCGACGCCTGCACAGCCGCTGGCCTGAAGCGCTGATAGGCGTGACTGGCTGCTACGCGCAGCTCAAACCGGATGAAATAGCCGGAATAGAAGGCGTCGCGGCGGTGGTCGGAACGCGCGACAAAGGCAACATCTGCCGCATTCTCGACGAGGCATACCGCAAGCGCAGCAAGATCGTCCTGCCGTGCGATGCCGATGCCGTGACCGAAATGTTTACCGCATATTCGTCGGGCGAGAGGACTCGCTCGTTCCTCAAGGTGCAGGACGGATGCGACTACCGTTGCAGTTACTGCACTGTCCCGATAGCACGCGGCCACAGCCGAAACGCGCCGATCGCGGATATAGTCCGCCAGGCGCGCGAGATTGCCGCTGCCGGATATACCGAGATAGTCCTGACCGGCGTCAATACCGGCGACTTCGGCCGCACGACCGGCGAATCGTTCCTCCAGTTGCTGCAGGCGCTCGAACAGGTCGACGGCATCCTGCGCTACCGAATTTCATCCATCGAGCCCAATCTTCTCACTGAAGAGACCGTGAGATGGATTGCTACGGGCACCAAATTCCTGCCGCATTTCCACATCCCGATTCAGTCGGGTTGCGACCGCATCCTCAAGGCTATGGGACGCCGCTACGACACCGCATTTTTCGCTTCGCGAATAGCGATGATACGCGAGGTAATGGAGAAGCCGGAAGAGCGCGGAACGCGGGTATTTTTCGGCATCGACGTGATAACCGGATTCCCCGGCGAGACGGAGGAAGAATTCGAGCAGACATACCGGTTCCTCGAAGAACTGCGGCCCGCATTCCTGCACGTATTCCCGTATTCGAGGAGGGCAGGCACACGCGCTGCGGCGATGCCCGGACAGGTGCCAGAAAGAGTCAAGGAAGAACGCGTCGCGCGCCTCGAAGAACTCTGCGACAGGCTGCACGACAGCTTCCGCGAAGCCAACCGCGGCCGCAGTGCACAGGTCCTTTTCGAGAGCACCGAGAAAAACGGTATGATGGCCGGTTACACCGAAAACTACATCCGTATCGAGCGGCCGTACGACAGCGCCCTGATAGGCCGTATTGTTCCTGAAATAATAGACTAATCGTCCAGTCTGATATTGCGCGTCGAATCGATTGCCGCACCGCCCGAACCGACGGCGTTTTCGATGTCCGTCTCGGGAGCCGCCTTGCGTTTGCCGAACAGGTTGCGGAGGAACTCGCGGAAACTGTCGAATTCCTGCTGGTAGATCACGCCGATACCGTTGCGCTGAGTCTGGTCGAGATAGTTGCTGAAACGGTCTGCCGCGTGCGAGAAAATGTTGAGCCGCAGGTTGCCGTTGGGCGTCATCTTGATATCCATA
>CAMZIP010000076.1 GCA_947307265.1 uncultured Bacteroidales bacterium
GTCTTGATGATCTCGCGTGCCTGGTCTGCCTGTTCGGGAGTGAGCCAGCCCTTTGCGGTATTGGACTCGATGTGGTCTTCGCTGTCGACGTGAGCGGGGTTGATGCCTGCCTTCTTGAGAGCTGCATCAACAGCCTTGCGAATCTGCTCGTCTTTGGTCTTCTCGATGGCAACCTGCCTTTCGTTCTCCACGACGGAAGCCGGGCAGTCTGCAGCCGAGACGGAAACGGGATTCATCGAAACAACCTGCATTGCGATACCCTTGCCAAGTTCAGCGGGGACAGCCTTGTTGAAGGCTACCAGCGCACCGAGCTTGCCGTTGATGGTGTGAATGTAGGAAGCGATGTAGGGAGCTTCAACGCAAGTGTAGAATGCGAGAGAGTGCTTCTCACCGCTCTTGCCGGTCTGCTGGGAGATGGCCTCTTCGACGGTCTGGCCGTCAGCCATCTTGCAAGCCTTGAGAGCCTCGGTGTCAGCCGGGCAGCACTTGATAGCGGTATCAGCGATAGCGTTTGCAAGTGCCTGGAACTCCGCATTCTGCGAAACGAAGTCAGTCTCGCAGCCAAGGCAAACGAGGATCGCCTTGCCACCCTCAACGCGTGCCAGAACGGCACCTTCGGTGGTTTCGCGGTCAGCACGCTTTGCAGCAACGAGTTTACCCTTCTCGCGGATGATCTCCTGAGCGCGGTTGAAATCGCCGTCAGCCTCTACGAGAGCCTTCTTGCAATCCATCATACCGGCGCCGGTCATCTTGCGCAGTTTAGCGACATCTGTAGCTTTGATTTCCATAACGTCAATCTCCTTTAATTGTTAATTATTCGGCATCTTCCTTTGCAGGTTCAGCTGCGGGAGCTTCTTCCTTGCGGGCTGCATTGCGGCGGGGACGCATCTTGCGTGCAGGTGCTGCTTCCTCGGCGGGAGCATCCTTTGCAGCAGCGTCTTCCTTATCCTTCTCCATCTTGCGCTCCTCGAGGCCTTCGTTGATGGCCTTGCAGAGGGTCTCGGTGATAAGGGAAATGCTCTTTGCTGCATCGTCGTTAGCCGGTATCACATAATCAATAGTGGTGGGGTCGCAACAAGTATCAACCATTGCGATAACCGGGATGTTAAGACGATTTGCTTCGCGAACAGCGTTGATCTCCTTCTGGACGTCCACTACGAAGAGGGCGGAAGGGAGACGGTTGAGGTCGGCGATGGAGCCGAGGTTCTTCTCCAGTTTAGCCCTCTGACGGGAAATCTGGAGACGCTCACGCTTTGCGAGGGTGTCGAAAGTACCGTCGGAGATCATCTTGTCGATGGTGTTCATCTTCTTGACGGCCTTGCGGATGGTCGGGAAGTTGGTAAGCATACCACCTGCCCAACGCTCGGTGACGTACGGCATATTGACGCTCTTAGCGCAATCTGCTACGATGTCCTTAGCCTGTTTCTTGGTAGCAACGAAGAGGATTTTGCGTCCGTTGCGTGCCATCTGCTTCATTATCTCAGCAGCTTCGTCAATCTTGACGACGGTCTTGTGCAGGTCGATGATGTGGATACCGTTCTTCTCCATAAAGATATACGGTGCCATCTTCGGGTTCCACTTTCTCTTAAGGTGACCGAAGTGTACGCCTGCGTCCAATAATTCCTGGAAATTAGTTCTTGACATAGTCTTTTGGTTCTTTTTAATGTTATGCTCCACTTTAAAAGCGGGAGCCCTCTTTCATCAACCGCAGGGCAGCGATTCGTCGGTCCCGGCGGTTTTCCGCAGCCGGACAAACAGCAGGCAGCCAAAATAACGGATCCTTCTGTTTTGGTCCCGGACTGTGCTTGTCGATAGTCGTTCGGCTTAACGTTTGCTGAACTGGAAGCGTCTGCGTGCGCCGGGCTGACCAGGCTTCTTACGCTCAACCTCGCGTGAATCGCGGGTGAGGAAACCTTCGGCCTTCAGCGTCGGGCGATAAGCCTCTGCATCCACCTTGCACAGAGCGCGTGCGATGCCGAGACGGACTGCTTCTGCCTGACCCTTGATACCGCCGCCGTTCACGTTGACCTTGATGTCAAACTGAGAGAGGCTGTCGGTCAGGACGAGAGGCTGGTTCACAATGTAGAGAAGGGTATCCTCTTTGAAGTACTCATTGAGAGCCTTGCCGTTGATCGTGACGTTGCCCTTGCCGGAATTCAAATAAACGCGGGCTACAGCAGATTTGCGTCTTCCAAGTGCGTTGATTACTTCCATGCTAGATTTCGTTTAAGGTGATTTGTCTGGGTTTCTGGCCCTCGTGCGGATGTTCGCTGCCTGCATATACGTACAGGTTACCGAAAATCTTGTCGCCAAGGCGGTTCTTGGGGAGCATACCGCGTACTGCGTGCTCCACTACTGCAGTAGGTTTCTTGGCCAGCCACTCTTTGGGAGTGCTGAAGCGCTGTCCTCCCGGATAACCGGTGTGACGGACATACACTTTGTCTGTAAGCTTGTTGCCGGTGATGCGGACTTTGTCAGCATTGATGATGATGACATTGTCACCGCAATCCACGTGAGGCGTGAAGTTGGGCTTGTTCTTACCGCGGAGCACGGTAGCAACGCGGGAAGCCAGACGTCCAAGAACCTGGTCGGTAGCGTCGATGATCAGCCACTCCTTGGTGACGGTCGCGCTGTTTGCCGAAATGGTCTTGTAACTTAAAGTGTCCACTTTGTTGATTTTTAGATTAATACATTAGTTATGTCGCGATACCCCGACATTTTTTGGGAGTGCAAAGGTACGACAAATATTGATAAATCCAAATTTTCACTACCTTTGCACCCGCAAAAAATCCGAAATATGAATATACGTCATACGATATGCATCCTGCTCGTGGCTTCCGCCTGCATCCTTTCCGCAAAGGCTGAAAGCCACGTCTGTTCCTTTACCCGCATCCAGACGATGCCCGTATCCGGCAAGGTGACTCACGGCGACGGCCGCGTCACTCTCGAGGCTCCCGACAAACTCGAGATGATCTACGACAATCCGCAGGGTGATTACCTTATCATTGACGGTCCGACTCTCTCATCCTGCACCGGCAAGAGCAAGATGAAGGTCAATACCGACCGCAACGCGATGTTCCGCAACCTGCGCAATACCCTTATGAACTGCATTATGGGCAAGTACGAGCAGGTCGCGAAGGACAACGATGCAGATTTCGTGGTAGAGGATGCCAGCGGCGTACGCACGGTCACCATTACGGCCCGCAAATCAGGCCTGACCGGTTACGCGCGCATCATTATCGATTACGGTCGCAAGAACCTTCCCCTGCGTATGGTTATGGAGGAGTTCGGCGGTCTGCTGACCGAGTTTCAGTTTACCTATTAATATTACTGCTTGGCTTCCTGGGCTTCGAGGAAGTTGACCACGTCCTGTACGGTCTCGAAACCGGCGAGGGCCTGGTCGGGTATGACTATGCCGTAGAGGTCTTCTACGCGCATCAGCAGTTGCAGGATATCTACCGAATCCGCGCCCAGGTCGCGCTTGATGTTGGATGAAGGAGTGATGCGCGAAGGATCGATGCGCAGCTGCTTTGCCATTATGGCCTGTACTTTCTCAAACATAACTTACTCTTCAAAATGTTCGTAGCGGGCGATTTCGTCCGCGATTTTGCCCGAGAGGCGGCTGACCTCCATTCGGTAAGCCTGCCCGATGCATTTTTCGACCGCGACCGCATTGCTGCTGCCGTGACCCTTGACGACCACCTTCTCCACGCCCAGCAGCACGCTGCCGCCGTAGTTCTGGTAGTTCATAAACTCTTTTTCCTCGCGGAACATACGGGACATCAGCAATGCGCCGACCTTGTACAGCGTCCGCGAATAGATATCTTTCTTGATCTTCTTGAGAAGTTCGAGCGCCGTGCCTTCGGTGGTCTTGACCAGCACGTTGCCCGAAAAACCGTCCGCCACGACCACGTCGTATGCGCCTGAAAGCAGGTCGCGGCTCTCCATATTGCCCACGAAATTGACGGAAGGCGTCTCGCACAGCAGTTTGTAAGCCTCCTGGCGGATGTCGTCGCCCTTTTCGGCTTCCTTGCCGACATTGAGCAGGGCGGTACGGGGACGTTCGATGCCGAACACGTTCTCCATATAGAGACTTGCCATTATGGCGAACTGGCGCAGGTGGGCGGCCGTCACGGTGACGTTTGCACCGCTGTCGCAAATGCCGACTATCGAGCCGTTCATAGTCGGCAGGATGGGGCAGAATGCGGGCCTGATTACGCCCGGAATGCGGCCCAGACGCACGAGAGCGCCGGTTACCAGGGCACCGGTACTGCCCGTCGAGACCATTGCGGCGATATCATCCTCGTCGCGAAGCATTATCATAGCCTTCATCATCGACGAGTTGCGCTTGAGGCGGATGACGTCGGTGGGCTTTTCGTCGCAGCCGATAACTTCAGGTGCGTGAACTATTTCCAGTCGCGAAGAGTCGTACCTGCGGCCTTCGAGAACACTCTTCAGGATGGCCTCGTCGCCGGTCAGGATCAGATGCAGGTCCGGATTGGCATCAAGTGCGCTGAGCGAACCTTCTACCTGTGCCTGCGGGCTGCGGTCACCCCCGAAACAGTCTATAAGTATCTTTATCATACGAGTTTTTTGACGAATGCGCGGCGGCGCTTGTGATTTTCGTGCTTGAAGCGTTTCCACTGGTTAAGGATAGCCCAGTTGTCCTCGAGGTTGAGGTTGGTTTCCGCGTGGGAAATGCGGCTGTCGCCCAGCATATGCATCAGTTGCACTGCAAATACGGTGGAAAGGCCGCGGTTGAGGTATTCGGGATCAACTCCGATAAGGCAGAGATCAATCACCTTCGGGCGGCGGATGGCTTTCAGCATACGGAACAGGTTGCGCGGGGTATAGCGGCCGCTGGTGCCGGCCAGAGCCTCCGCAAGCGCGGGAAATGCGAGTCCGAAGCAGACGACCTTGTCGTTTTCGTCGAGGATGACGGCGGTATAGCGCGTGCTGATGACCAGACTGAAATTGTCCAGCATCAGTTTTTTCATACCGTCGGTAAACGGCACCGTGCCGTAGAGTTTGTCGTAAGACTCGTCTATCAACTTGAAAACGCCGTCCGAATAGCGGCGGAGGAAGTCGCGGCCGTTACGTGAGGGGCCGAAATGAAGATTGTAACGCTTCATTATGAAATCGGCCAGCTGCTCCTGTTCTTTCAGCGTCTCTTCGCTCTCGGGGCCATAGAGTTTCCATTCGAGCCAGTCCACTTCCTTTGCGTAGCCGAGTGCCTCGATATGCTTCTGGTAATAAGGCGCGTTGTACTGCTCCTCGAATGTCGAAAGCTGGTCGAAACCTTCTATCAGGAGGCCTTCGCGCTCGAGGTCAGAATAGCCGAGCGGGCCGCAGACGGTATCCATTCCGTGATTGCGGGCCCATTCCTCGACTGCCGCGAAAAGGGCGCGTGAGACCTCCAGGTCATCGATTGCGTCGAAGCGGTTGAAACGCACGCGGCGTTCGCCGTTTTTCTCATTTGCGGCACGCTGGATGATGCCCTGAATGCGTCCGACAGTCTTTCCTCCGTCTGTGGCGAGGAAGAAAACCGAGTCGCAGCAGTCGCTGTACACGAAGTTGCGGCCGAACATCTTCTTCTCGTCGCTGTAGAGCGGCGGCACGAAGCAGGGATTGTCCTTGTAGAGCCTGAGCGGGAAATCCAGGAATTCCTTCTGCTGGCGGCGTGTGGTAACTTCTTCGACGGTTATCATTTTAGCGGTGTTTTGCGTGGAAACATACACCGACGCCGTCAGGACCGGAATGGCTGCCTGCAGTCGGATTGACGACGCAGTATTCGATATTGAGATCCTCGCCGAAACGTGCGTGGATCATATCGCCGACCTGATGTGCCAGGTCAGAAGCGTCTGAATGGCCGATGACGAAACGGTAATTCTTGATATCGTCGCCAAGTTCCGCAACCTTCTCTACCAGGTGCTCCATAGCCTTGGTGCGGCCCTTTTCCTTGCCGCAGGAGACCATCTTGCCTTCTGCCGACATATAGATGATGGGGCGGATGCCGATGAGCGTGCCCATCGTGGCTGCAAGTCCGCTGACACGGCCGCTGCGGCGGAAGAATTTCAGGTCATCCGCGAAGAAATACATCGCGAAGCGGTCCACCTCGACTGCCGCCCACGCCAGAATCTCGTCCAGAGTCATTCCCTTCTTGACGCGGTCGCCGATTTCACGGGTGATGGTGTAACTGATGGTGGTGATGCCCTTGGTATCAATCTCCTCGAAACGGACTCCGGGATATTCGGCCTTGAGTTCTGCAATCGCCTGGTCCATAGCGTCGAAGGTGTTGGTCATCACACGCGAGAAATGCACGTAGAGGATGTCGTTGCCGGCCTTGAAGTCGGGCTCGAAATACTCGCGGTAGCGTTCGCGGGAGATAGCGCTCGTGGTGGGCAGGGTGCCTTTGCGAAGCATCTCGTAGAATGCGTGGCTGTCGAAAACGTCAAAATCCACATAGGGATAGACGGTCTTCGCATCAACGCTGTAAGGCATACTTATAAGTTGATAACCATACTCCGCAGCGATTTCGGGAGTAATGTCGGTATCAGTGTCGGTGAATAATTTCAACATAATATGTGATGGTTTTATTAACTGAGAATGATAATGTATTCGTAAACAGGCTGGGCTCCGTGCTG
>CAMZIP010000077.1 GCA_947307265.1 uncultured Bacteroidales bacterium
ATCCCCAGAAAGAACTGAAAAGATATGCTGTAAAACAATTGATTTCTGAATTAAAGGAAAACCACGAGATAAAATGAACACTTTAAAGTACAAAGGCTATGTCGGCTCAGTCGCATACAGCGAGCCGGACAAGGTATTTTTCGGCAAAATCGAAGGAATAGACGGATTGGTCAACTACGAAGGCGAATCGGTCGCAGAGCTGACGGCCGCGTTCCGCGAAGCGGTCGATGACTACCTCATCTTCTGCGAAGAGCATAACCTCAAGCCCGAAAAGAGTTACAACGGTATTTTCAACGTCCGCATCTCGCCTACTACCCACCGCGAGATTGCCAACCGAGCCACGGAGGCCGGCATTTCCATCAACGCCTTCGTCAAGAATGCGCTCGACGCCGCAGTCCAGGAGACCGCTCACACCTTCAACCGCCTGGCCGGCTATGATTCACAGGCCCCCGAACCGGCTATGCTTATGGAGCCCGAGAGTCCTGCCTACGGCAAGAACAAAGGCGGCAAAGGCAGCAAGATAACGCTCCAGGTCCCCGACAGCGACATCGCCCTCCTCCGCCAATTCGCCGCCCGAATGGGCTGGAAGATGATGTAGGGCTCATATAATGTGGGAGCTATCTCCCCTACCTTCTCAGCTCTAATCTATACAAACCGGACACAAAAAAGGCGGGTTCTTGTGCCCGGTTTAGGTAGTCCGCTATTGTACATCCGAGGCGGAGTTTGCTAAAAAAAGCGTAACTTCGCGGTATGCGTAGATGGCGGTGGTTTATATGGACAATGGTTGTGGCTCTGGTGGTGGCCGGGGTGCTGACCTCGTGCGACCCGGAGCCGGATTGGCCGGACATCAAGGGCGATACCCCGAAGCCGGGGGCTTACCTGCTGCCGCTGATCCAGACGACGGACATCCACGGTCACATCGTAAACATCGACAACGGCACGGTGAATTACCGGATGGCCTACATCGCCGACAAGGTACGCGACATCCGCACGGCAGAGGGCGGCTACAACAAAGACAGAGTCGTCCTGGTGGACGGCGGCGACCTCTACCAGGGCGCGAGCGTATCCAACCTGCTGGACGGAGAACCGATATTCATCACCATCGACCGGATGGCGTATGACGCCGTCGCCCTCGGCAACCACGAATTCGACTGGGGCATCGAGAACACCGTCGACCAGGATGCCACCGTCCCCGGCTACGACTGGGAAGGCCGCCACTACGACGGCGACGTGCCTGTTGTCTGCGCCAACGTCTATCAGAACGGATGCCGGGTACCGTTTACCAAAGACTACGTCATCGTAGATAAATACGCATTCAACGAATCCGGAGACAGCGTCAAAGTCCGCATCGGCATTGTAGGATATGCTGCGAATTACGCCGGCAGCATCCTTTCGTCCCACTTCACCGACCTCGGCTACACGATAGACGGCGACTACTCGATGGCAGGCGAAATCGCCGCCGAACTCGAGACCTCCGGCAAATGCGACGCGACCGTTCTGCTCACCCACGAAGCCGCCGAAACCGCAGCAGAAAAACTCGGCCGCGGCAGCGCGATAGACCTGGTGCTGGGTGCCCATTCGCACCGGACCGTAACCGGCCGTACCGATATGGGAGTCGCCTACCTCCAGGGCGGACGCTACTGCGAACACTACGCATACGCAGACCTGAGATTCACTGTCGACAACCAGGGCAACCTCTCATTTACGAGCGTCGAAAACCAGAAAGCCCCGGCCGTAGATGCTTCGAGAGACACCCACACCAGCGCCGGGCAGAACAAAGACGACCTGGACGAAGACATCATCAAAATCCTGGATTATGCAGTTGAAGAAACGGCGGTCCACCAGAAAGACGTCATCGGATATATCACCATTGGAGCCACGTCCTGGTATCTGAGCGGCAGCGGCGAACGTGCAGCCACAATCTCCAACTGGATGTGCGATATGCTCCGCGGCATCGGCCAGGCGGACGTCGCATTCCTCAATGCCGGCGCAATCCGCACCACAATTCCGCTGTCGAGCGGACAGAACCGGCGCAATATAACGGTCGCGGACGTTTACGAGATATTCCCGTTCAACAACCTGACGTATATCTACCGCATCACGTACGCAGAACTGCTGCAACTGCTCGAATTCTCGATGACAAGCGGAGGCGAAGCGATTTTCTCGCGAATGACCGGCATAGACTGCTACTACACGCAGACCACCCACACCTACTATTCCGGCGGCACGTACACCACCAGCGCGGTACATTCGCTGAGCAAAGACGGTACGGTGATTTACCAGAATAAAAAATGGACCGGCGACTGGGCTTCGCGGACCGTGACCGTAGCGGCAAGCGAATTTCTCGCGACCACGGAGCGCACCGACTATTACACCAACCTGAAAAACCCGCTGCCCGAGTGGAACTCCACCTCGCGCCTGGTCATCAATACCCTCGTCGATAACGAAAATGCAGTGCGCATCCTGCGGGCCGAGGCAAATGCCAACAACGGCCACCTGTACATCGACAACAAGCCGCATTTCATATTAAAAACAAACTAATCCCATACGGTTATGAATACTGGAAAAATGGCTCTGCGCCTCGCGCTTGCAGCCGCTCTCGCATCCTTCGCAATGGTACAGAACGCCGGCGCACAACAGCCCGGAAGGCTGACGGCAGCCGATGAAGAGGCGCTGATGCGCAACTGGATCAAAACCCTCGGTTCGGACGATTTCGGAGGCCGCAAACCGATGACCGAATACGAAGACAAGACCGTCAATTACCTGGCGGAAGAAATGCGCGCCATCGGCCTGGAACCGGCATTTGACGGCAGTTATTTCCAGAAAGTAATGACCGTGAGCACGACCTGCGACCTGAAGGACGGCCGCATCAAGGTCCGCGGCAAACGAAAGGCCACCCTCACCGCTCCGGAAGACCTGGTCGTATGGACCTCGCGCGCTACTGACAAGATAGACCTCAAGGCCGCTGAATTCGTATTCTGCGGATTCGGCATCGACGCTCCCGACTTCAACTGGAACGACTTCGAAGGTATCGACGTGAGCGGCAAGATCATTATCGCGATGGTCAATGATCCCGGATTCTACGACGAAAAAATGTTCCAGGGCCGCAATATGACCTACTACGGCCGCTGGACTTACAAGTTCGAAGAAGCTCTCCGCCACGGTGCGGCAGGCTGCCTTGTGCTGCACAACACCGCCGCTGCAAGTTACGACTGGAGCGTCTGCTCAAACCATACCGGAAGCAACCTTTCGCTCTACGACGAGGCCACCGGCAATGCCGGCGAACTGGCCATAAAGGGCTGGCTGCACGAGGACGGATGCCGCAAACTGTTCGCTGCCGCAGGAATGGATTTCGAGGCTGCTATTGAAGCCGCGAAACATCCGGGTTTTCATTCATTTTCACTTAAGGTAAAGGGTGATATTCTCTTGAAAACCAACTGTGTAATAGAAGAAACCCGCAACGTCGCCGGAGTCCTCAAGGGCAGCGTTAAACCCGACGAGGCGGTGGTATTCTCGGCGCACTGGGACCACTTCGGATTCGGCACCCCGGACGAGACCGGCGACTGCATATACAACGGCGCCGCCGACAATGGTTCTGGAATGGCCGCAGTCCTGCTGCTGGCACGCAAGTACGCTTCCCTGCCCTGCCGTCCCGACTGTTCGATGCTCTTCCTCATCCCCACGCTCGAAGAGAGCGGCCTGTTCGGCTCCGAATACTACTGCAAGCATCCGGTATTCCCGATGGAAAAGACCGTGGCCTGCATCAATTTCGACTGCATCGCTCCTGACGCGGCAACCTACGACGCAGTGGTTCTCGGCGGCAAGCCCGGCCGCAATCTGGAACGCTATCTGGAAGCCTGCGCAGCCGCACAGGGCCGTTATGTATTCTACAACGACGACAATTCCGACGGCTGGTTCTTCCGTTCAGACCATTTCAATTTCGTCCGCAGGGGCGTTCCGGCAGTAGTCATCGAACCCGGCCACGACCTGAAAGACCCGCAGCATCCCAACAAATATCCCCGTCCGCTCTGGTATCACAAGCCCAGCGACGAATACCTCGAGGATTGGGATTTCAGCGGAACGCTGGACCACGTGGATATGATGTTCGGCGTCGGCCTCTCGGTGGCCAACGAGAAATAAGACGAGCCTCCGAAAGCAGGCCCTACTTTACTTTTACTTTTGGAATATCCTCCCAGAGCGTCGTGTAATGCGGCGACTGGTGTTCGCGTGCCATCGCGATATGACCGTCGCCCTGCACTCCGAACAGTATCGAGCCGGGGCCGAACGAACGGTTGATGCTGTCGATGGCGCCGGAGAGACGTGCTTCGCGACCTGCCGCATCCGCATCAGCGAAGAGAGACGGAGTATAGTTCGATGCCTGCACGAGCCGGGTAATCACTACCCCAGCCTTTTTGTAGCCGAATCCGTAACGGAACAGCCTGCGGCAGGCATCCACCGCTGCAAGCACGATCAGACGGTGATCGGAGGTCGCCTCGGGCAGCACAGTACAGATGCCGGACGAGGTTTGCGGCACATCCTCACGGAAACGGTTTGTCATCGCGAAGACGACTATTTCGAGCGCGAGCGAGCCCTGCTTACGCAACTTATCGACAGCCGCTACCGCGAAATTTGCAACTTGCTCTGCCAGCATAGCAGACTCGGTTATCTCGTGAGCGAAAGAACGCGAGACGCAGATGCTATGCTTCGGCTCGATCACGTCCTCGAATCCGATGCTCGGAATCCCCTTCAGTTCCTGCCAGGTCCGAAGCCCGGGCAGCGCAAACGTGCGTCGCACCACCACCTCAGAGAGTTGCGTATAATCCCAAGCAGTGCGGACGTTCATCTGCGACAGACGGCGGACAGATTTGCGGCCGATGCCCCAGACATCCTCGACCGGGAATTTGCGGAGCACTTTCGCGATATCCTGCGGCCGGTGCATATAGCAGCCTCCGCGCAATTTCGGATACTGCTTGCAGAGCTTCGAAGCGATCTTGGCCAGCGTCTTGGTCGGAGCCACGCCTACTGAAACCGGAATTCCCGTCAGACGGCGGCAGGCACGCGAGATTTCCTTCGCAAAGGCGTCGAAATCCACGTCATCCATTCCGTTCAAATCGAGAAACGCCTCGTCAATGGAGTATTGCTCGACGGAGGGCGAAAAGGCCCGCAGGACCTCCTGCACGCGGCGCGACATATCTCCGTAAAGTGCGAAATTGGAACTGAATACCGCCACGCCGTTGCGCTCGACAATCTCACGGATCTTGAAGTACGGATCGCCCATCTTGATGCCCAGCGCCTTTGCCTCGTTGGAACGGGCAATCGTGCAGCCGTCGTTGTTGGAGAGCACGATCACCGGTCGGCCGTTGAGGTCGGGACGGAAAACCCTTTCGCACGAAGCGAAGAAGTTGTTGCAGTCGGCAAGTGCGTACATCCTACGCTTTTTTGACTATCCAGGTGACCACGCCCCAGATCAGGAAATCGTCTTCTGGGCCTACGGGAATGGGCTTGTAGCGGTGGTTCTGTTCGTTGCAGGGCAGCAGGACTGCGCCTTCGGTGCCAATCTCCACGCGTTTGACGGTATATTCGCCGTCGATGAAACAGACCGCCTTGCAGCCGTTGTAAGGCGCGACCGCCCTGTCCACGATGATGATGTCGCCTTCGTCCATATCGGCATCCACCATCGACACGCCGTCGATGCGGAAGAAGAATGTCGAGGCCGAATGACGCACGAGCATTCGCACCAGGTCGAGGCGTTCGCGGATATCTTCGGCAGGCGAAGGAAATCCGGCTTTGATATCGCCCATAAAGGCGAATTCGAGGGACTGACCGTCCAGTATCTGTTGTGGCTGCATTTCCTGCAAAAATATCAAATTTATTGCGGTTACACTAAAATTACCTACCTTTGCACCAAATACACAATTTTGAAAATGAGCAATACCCCTACTCCCCACATCGGAGCCAAGTACGGCGAAATCGCAGAGACCGTCATTATGGCGGGCGATCCGCTCCGCACCAAGCATATGGCTGAAAATTATATGGACAATCCGGTCCTTTTCAATTCCATCCGCAGCATGCTCGGCTTTACCGGCACCTACAAGGGCCGTCCGGTGAGCGTTATGGGCCACGGTATGGGTATTCCTTCGATAGCCATCTACACCTACGAGCTTTTCAATTTCTACGGTGTCAAGACCATCATCCGTATCGGCTCCGCAGGCGCCTACGACAAGGACCTGAAGCTCGGTGACCTGGTGCTCGCTATGGGTGCCTGCACCGATTCCAACTATGCGGCACAGTACGGCCTTCCCGGCACGTACGCTCCTATCGCGGACTTCGGCCTGCTGCGCAAGTCAGTCGATACCTGCGAAGCTCTCGGCTACCGCTACAAGGTAGGCAACGTGCTCTCTTCGGATGTCTTCTATTCTCCTGCCGAGTTCGGCAAGAAATGGATGAGTATGGGTGTCCTGGCAGTCGAGATGGAAGCAGCCGCCCTCTATATGAACGCTGCTGCCAGCGGCAACAAGGCGATGGCTCTCTT
>CAMZIP010000078.1 GCA_947307265.1 uncultured Bacteroidales bacterium
GGCTCGAACCCGAGACCCCAACATTAAAAGTGTTGTGCTCTACCAACTGAGCTAGCGAATCGGGACGGCAAAAGTAAGAAGAATTGCGTAATTATCCAACTATTTTTGGCTTGATAATCTGAGATTCGGGAACATCCGACTCGATAAGCATCTTTCTTACCGGCGCCAGAACAGATTCAGGGCCATACAGGACATAGGTCGCCGTATGGGCTGTAAGAATATCATCTGAAGCGATATTATCGAAAAGTCCGCCTCCCGCATTCGTACGGGCGAGGAACAGATCATCGTGCACGACATCCGCCAGACGGCCCTCACGGCACTTGACATTGTTCATCAAAGCCATCATATCGGGCACTTCCAGGACCAGATGGAACGTAAAATTATCGTGCCTGCGCTCAAGCGCGCGGAAATCCTCCTGATGATACGCATTCTCAAGAAGGGTAACGCCATAATAGAACGTAACCTTGACGCGACCGAGATTCTCGAGAAGCAGAGTCTCGATCTCCTCGAGCAACGGCGGCATATAATCATCGGCACCGATGTAGATATACTCATCAATAGCGAGCTCAGCAGGCTCGTCATCTTCCGAAGGCAGCGGCACGGGGACGGGCTCGGAAACCGTGAAAGACTCCGGATTCGAGGCTTCCTCATTCTTCGGCTGAGGCTTTTTGCGAGGCTTAGCCGGCTTCTTGGGCTTTGGCTGAGGAGCGGGAATAGGCTCTGCAAAAAGGCCCTCCAGCAAATCCCTGAAACCAGGTTCCGGTTCGGGCTCAGGCTTCGGCGCAGGCGCAGGTGCAGGCGCGGGCTCAGGCTCTACGACAGGTTCGTGCGCATCCACAGGCTCAAACTCCGCTTCCGGTTCGAGTTCCGGACCGGGTTCAGGCTCAGAAGAATTAATATTCATCATCGAAGCAACGTCCATTTCAGTAGGAACGCCCTCGAAATACTCATTGTCAGAATCACCTTCCGGCTCATCCTCCTGCGCAGCCACGACTGCAGGTGCAGACACCGCAACAGGCGCAGGATTCTCGACAACCTTCTCAACCGGAATCTCAGGCACGACCTCCTCAACCTCGTCATAAAGACTGATGGCGGGAGCAGAAGATCCGGCCTGCGAAACAAACGGCTCCTGCATCGGCGAATCCACCAATGCCTGCTTCTGCTCATTTTCCGGAAGGAAGAACAGAACCGCAGCCGCAACAGCGACCATCACAACTGCCACTATGATTGCTGCCAAAATCATCTCAAAATCCAGAATGAAAGGCTCATAAGGCCGATCGTCAGGAGCAGGATGCCCACTCCCTTAAGGCCTTCGGGCAGAGGTGAATATTTCAGGCGCAGGCGAATCGCTGCAAGCGCAGTCATAACGATGAAAAATCCGCATCCGGCGCCGAGCGCACTGCAGAAGGCCTCGACTATTCCATAATCTGCCTGTTGCGAAAGGAGCGAGACGCCAAGAACAGCACTGCTGACCGCAAGATACGGCATAAATTTGCCGACGACGGCAAACAGGTCGGGAACGAACCGCTGCAGGGCAAGCGAAACCAGCCTAGAAACGAGCAGCACCACTATAGCATACAGCGTCCATCGCAGGAATCCTGCATCGACCGACGCGAACCGGCCGCCAAGCCACTCAAGGGCACCGGGCGAAAGCAGGTATTTCTCGAAGAGAGCATTGAGCGGCACGGCGATAACCATCACGAGCGTAAGCACGAGCCCCATTGCACGCGCCTCCCGCATCGAACCGGTCGCCGCCAGCAGGCAGAACATTCCGAGGAACGAGGTCAGAGCCAGGTTGGAAGTCAGCGCATCGCGCAAAATGATAAGCAGATACTCCATAACTAACTCCTCCCTGACAGATTTGACGCTGCCCAGCACCCAAACGATGCAGCCGAGCAGAATTATCGAAACGAACGGAAGCGCAGAAGCAGCGCCGAGAGCCAGTCGCAGAAGCGCGACGGCTGTCAGCAGAAGCGAATAACCCAACGCGTTGAACAGACCGTCGAGGAACGATGCCAGCGGACGGTGCGTGAGCGAGAACTTCTCAAGGCGAGAGAAAATAAACACGCCGGAAGCACAGAGTCCCACATAGAAAACAAGCCTCGGATATGCCTCAGGTGCCCAGACGCGAAGGCAGGCAACGGCCAACGAAACAAAGAAGGTAACTGTCAGCACCTCCATCAGAGGCCGCAATTTATGCGGAATAGCCTTGCGGAAAAATGCGAGCGAACCGCAACTGCAGGCGGTAATGGCGATAACGCACACGCAAAGCAGCAGCGTATCGGTAATCGAAGACGTGAGCGGAAGCGCCGGGCAGACAGCCACGGCAAGCGCCGCAGTCAGGTGCGGAATTCCTACCGCCTCACGAAGCAAGCGTCCGAATCCACTCATATCGCACCTCCTTCCGACTCAGCCGGGGGAATCGTATCACATACCTGCTCAAAACCTTCGGGAACAAACGGGCCGTGAACCCACTCCTCATAATTCGCAGCCCTCCAACGATCGTAGCGGGTATTCGACCAGCGCCATACAAGCGCCAGCAGGAGCGCCGCGAGGACGGCCGCAACGACTGCGAAAACAGCGACATAAACGGGACTGCGGCGGTCAATCATTGCGCACCCTCCTCCCCCATTTACGCCTTATCGAAAGCGAAATAACGCATCGGTCGATAAGCGGATTGAAAGTATTGACGAGCAGCACGGCCGGCATCATACCGTCTCCGTGTGCAGCAGGAACATTTTGAAGCAGAATGGCAAGAACGCCGCAAAGCAGTCCGGAGACCAGCATTCCCCAACGGGTCTGGGCGCAACTTACAGGATCGCTTACCAGGAAGAAACTGCCGAAGAGGAAACCGCCTCCGAGCAGGCGCGCCAGATAAGGCATTTCGCCGAATGGCATATCAGGCAGGAGGCATATAGCCGCTGCAATGGCACCGCCGGCAAGCGAGCCGAGTACGGGACGCCAGGAGGCAATACCAGTAAAAACGAGCAACAGGCCGCCGAGTCCCACAGCAACGATGGCATACCAGGGCATCAGTTCCAGATGCAGGAACGAAGGCCCTGCCACGGCATCCGGGAACGCGTATGTCAGAAGCGCCACGGCCAGCAGCGCCGGATTCCAGATATTCATTCCGCTGCCGCCGAAGGCCACTTTTCCGATCAGGATAGCGAAAACCATCGCGACTGCGACCAGATGCAGCGGCGCAGTAGCCGGAACCGCCAGCGCCACGATCAGCGAAGTCACCCAGAAAGCACCGTCCATCCGCCTGTGAAGTAACTGTGCTGCAACAAATTCGACTACTAAAGCCGATGCCCAGCAAACTGCGGCAAGCGCAATGAAATGCCAACCTCCCACAACGGCGGCAACCGCCGCACAGGGCAGAAGAAGCAGCACCACGATGCCGAAGATATGATTGAAATCGATCGCGTCGCGAACGTGACTGCCGCTGCGCGTAGCCGTGGAAGGCGCAAAGAGGAAGCCATCCAGAGACTCGTAGAGCGCACGAAGCCACTTCAGCCGGCCATTTGACCCGCACAGAGGCTGCATCCTCTCAAGAATCCGCTGCCAACGCTTTCCTTCTCTCATCGCTTATCTTTTTGAAGCATCAGACGGATGCCTTCGGTTATTATATTCTGAAGATTGAGTTTGGAGGGGCAAACATACTCGCACAGAGCGACATCCTCCTCCAGGACCTCAAGGATACCGAGCCTTTCCATCTCATCGGTATCGCCTTCGAGAATGGCCTTGAATAGGAATGCCGGGAATATCTCCATAGGCATAACCTGCTCGTAGAGACCTTCGGCCATATAGCGGTGCGGGAAGCCGTTGAGCCCCGTAGCAATACGCGCAGAGCGACCCTGCAGGCGCGAAAGGTAACTGAGCGAATAACTCGGCTTGTCGGGGCGCGAGAACTTCATCCAGCCGAGGAACTCGCGGTCTTCCGACTCGGGCAGCAAGGTCAGCTGGCTGTCGAATACCCGAAGATGACCTTCGGTGCCGACTTCGCGGCCCGTAAGCATATCGCCGCTGATGACGCGCACCTTGTGAAGATGGTCGATATAAGTCGAAAATTCGCTAATGGGGCAGCCGGGGAGGCATTCTACGTACGAAGGATTGATGGCGGAAGGACCTGTGACGGCCACTTTCCTGGTCATATCCAGCGTGCCGTTCAAAAAGAACCTGCCTATCGCCACCAGAGAATCCATACTCACGGTCCATACCCGGTCACCCTTGCGGATGGGAGCGATACTTGCAATCTGCACACCCACGTTGCCGGTCGGATGCGGTCCGGAGAAAGGATGAAGTTGGACGCCTGACAATTTGTGGAACGGAGTTCCGGCATAATTGTCGGAATGAAGCGAAACGTGAACGCCGCCGCGGGAAAGGCGAAGAAGCACGTCCACACCCATCTGCGCAGCCTCAAGCGAATCTGCCAGCGAATAATCGTAATCCGGAGCGAGCGGCACGGTCGAAAAGGCCGAAATAAACACCGCATCCGGCAGCGAATCAGGATCGGGAATAATGCCGAAAGGGCGCTGCACGAGCAATGACCACAGACCGCTCTGAAGCATCAGGCGGAGAATGGTGTTGCGGTTCATCGAAGCCAGTTTTGCGACAGGGAACTGGAGGTAACTCTGCTCCTGTGCGGCACGGATCCGAATCTCCTGCAGATGTCCTTCATCGTCCTTGACAACGGCCTCGACAATGCCTGACACAGGAGAGCAGAACTGTACGTCCGGACGGGCTATATCGCACCAGAGCGGAGTGCCGGCCAAAACTTCGAAGTCCTTCGGCACCAGCGGGCGCGGGTCGATATTCCTGAATTCGTCTGTCCTGTAGCAATATTGACCACGGGGCACAACCTTAAGCGTAGTAGTACGCTCGGCTGCACCTGTGACCGGAATATCCCAGCCCCGACGGATTCTGATATGCTGCGTTAAATTATACATTGAAAAGTCTTGCAAATATACTAAATTTGCAGATATGGAAAACGAAGAGAGAGATATTCTGGAGGGGCTGAATCCAGCACAAAAAGAAGCGGTCATCGCGACAGACGGACCGGCACTGATAATCGCGGGCGCAGGCAGCGGCAAAACGCGCGTCCTGACGACCCGCATCGCCTATGCCCTGCAGCAGGGAACGCCGCCCTACAACGTTCTGGCACTGACATTTACCAAGAAAGCCGCCGGCGAAATGAAGGACCGTATCGCAGAGATGGTCGGCATCCGGCGCGCCCGCTGGATCTGGATGGGCACGTTCCATTCGGTATTCATCAGATTCCTTAAAGAATACGCTGAGCAACTCGGATATCCGCAGCAATTTACGATTTACGACCAGAGCGATTCGCGCAGCGCGGTAAAGCAATGCATCAAAGAACTCAGCCTGGACGAAAAGACTTACAAGCCCAACGTGGTCCAGAACCGCATTTCGCTGGCCAAGAACAACCTGGTCACTGCCGCGCGATACCGTGCGCTGCCCGAATGGACCGAGGAGGATGCTTCGGCGCGTATGCCGCATATCGCAGATATTTACGAGCGGTACCAGCGCAAATGCAAGGAAGCCGGAGCGATGGATTTCGACGATATCCTGCTCAATACCAATATTCTCTTCCGCGACTTCCCCGAGGCGCTGGACGAGATTGCAGGCCGCTTCCAATATATCCTAGTGGATGAGTACCAGGACACCAACATAGCACAGTACCTGATTCTCAAGAAACTCGCTGCAAAGCACCGCAATATCTGCGTCGTCGGTGACGATTCGCAGAGCATCTACAGTTTCCGCGGCGCGCGCATCGAGAACATACTTCGTTTCCAGAAAGATTATCCGGAGTGCAAGGTGTTCCGCCTGGAACGCAACTACCGCTCCACCAAGAATATAGTCAATGCCGCCAACAGCCTCATAGCCCGCAACGGCAACCGCCTGCGCAAGGATTGTTTCTCCGAAGGCGAGACTGGCGAGAAGATTCATTTCGTGCGCGCATTTACCGAACTCGAAGAGTCGTGGCTGGTCGCGGCCTCCATCACGGACCGCATTTACCGCGACAAAGCTGCATATTCTGATTTCGCCATCCTCTATCGCACCAACGCGCAGTCCCGTTCGTTCGAGGAGAGCCTGCGCAAGAAAAACCTGCCCTACCGCATCTTCGGCGGGCATTCGTTCTTCGACCGAAAGGAGGTCAAGGATATGCTGGCCTATTTCAAGCTGGCCGTAAATCCGCGCGATAACGAGGCCCTGCGGAGAGTCATCAACCTGCCTGCCCGCGGCATCGGTGATACTACGATGGCCCATCTCGGCCAGATAGCCGCAGCGAATGAATGTTCGCTTTTCGAGGCCATCCGCCTGCCGAAAGAGGATCTGGCCTCAGCCGGACTCAAGGAAGGCGCCATTTCGAAACTAAAGGCATTTACCGAAATGATGCTTCCCCTGCACAGACAGAGCGGCGGAGAGGATGCTTTTGCACTCGTAACGGCCATCGGCACTTCGTCCGGAATGCTGGAG
>CAMZIP010000079.1 GCA_947307265.1 uncultured Bacteroidales bacterium
TTCAAGAATACCAACGACCTGCGCAAGGCGGGATATAAGTTCTATTAACGGTAATGCTTCGTTCTCTGGCTCCGCAATTCGACAAAATCATCAATGCGCGCGACCTGGGCGGTCTGCCAGGCGCAGGTGGACGGCTTATTCGTCCCGGCCTGCTGCTTCGTACGGCTTCTCTCTCCGATGCATCTGATGCCGATGTCAAGTTGTTGCAGGAGAAATACAATCTGAGGCGCATTTTTGATTTCCGCACTCTCGAAGAGATCCAGAGGCAGCCGGACCGGGAAGTGCCCGGCGCCGAGCATATCAGTCTGCCGACGCTTGATGTCGAGGCGGAGCGCAAGAGCGGTGACGCAGTCCCCGAGGAATTCTATGCCGACGTCCCCAAATACATCGTGCATATGTCATTTCACGGCGTGGTACAGAGGACGGCGTCGCAACTTTATCCTTCGCTTGTGCAGAGCGAGTATTCTCAACTTCAGTATTCGGTATTCCTCAACCTTATCCTCCAGACGGAGGAGGGTGCCGTGCTGTGGCATTGTTCGCAGGGTAAGGACCGTACCGGTATAGGCGCGGCTTTTGTCCTGGCGGCACTTGGCGCGGACCGCGAGACTATCGTGGCGGATTTCGACCATTCCAACCTCGTGTACCGCGAACTGATTGAAGATTATTCGCACCGGATACTGGCAGAGGGCGGCGGCGAGAACGAGCTGAATGTCGTCCGCGCATTTCTCGGTGCCCATACGGGCAATTTCTGCCGTGTACTGGATTACATCGACCGCGAGTGGGGGTCTCTCCACAACTACCTGAACACCTGCCTGAGTGTCACCGACGAGGATATGGAAGTCCTCAGAGAGAGGTATCTGGAGTAGGTTCCACCTGGCGGCGGATGCTTTCGTCGTGGATGGTTTCCATCAGGGCCGTAACGTAATCGGGATCGAGCCCTATCTCACGGGCCAGTTTGGCGCGGTCGGCGATGATCTGGCTGTAACGGCCGCTCTGGAGAAGCGGCAGGTCGTGGGATTTCTTGTAGCGCCCTATTTCATCCGTAATATCCTGACGGTTTGCAAGCAGGGCAATCATTTCCCTGTCGATGGCGTCGATACGCGCGCGCAGGGCGGGGATGTCACCCGCAAGCGGAGCATCTTTGCGACGGTGAAGTGCCTTCAGCGTTACCTCCAGTTCCGCGGGAGTCAGTTGCTGGCCACGGTCAGAAAGCGCAGTATCGGGATCGATGTGGCACTCTATCAGAAGGCCGTCAAAATCCAGGTCAAGTGCCTGCTGGGCAAGCGGTCCTACAAGGTCGCGCCGTCCACCGATATGGCTCGGGTCGCAAACCATCGTCACGTCCGGCCACAGACGGCGCATCTCGATTGGAAGATTCCAAAGCGGAGCATTTCTGCAGGAATTGCCTCCGATCCACGAAAAACCACGGTGAATGAGGCCGATCCGACGCAGGCCCGCCTCAAGGAAACGCTCTACTGCGCCGCACCAGAGGCTCAGATCCGGACTGACGGGATTCTTGATGAGCAGCGGAAGGTCAGTACCCTTGAGGGCCTCGGCAATCTCCTGAACGGCAAACGGGCTGGCAGTCGTGCGGGCGCCGATCCAGAGCAGGTCCATATTTGCCGCAAGAGCCGCCTCGACGTGACGGGGCGTCGCGACCTCGGTGGTAATTTTGAGGCCTGAGAGTTCGCGGGCTTCCTGCATCCATTCGAACGCGATGCTGCCGACCCCCTCGAATCCGCCGGGCCTGGTGCGGGGTTTCCACACGCCTGCACGGAAATAATGCACGCCTATCCGACTGAGTGCCAGCGCGGTGTTTAGCACCTGATCGCGGTTTTCAGCCGCACAGGGGCCGGCGATTATAAAGGGACTCTCCTGCCCCACACCCTTGAGCTTCAATTTGCCAATCGTTGCATTCATCAGGTCAAAGGTACGAAAAAAACGCATCAGCTCAACGGCAGTATCGGGCAATTTGCTATCTTTGTAACTATATGGAACTTGTATTCAGGGAAGACATCGGCAAGATCAGGCAACTTCTGCCAAAGGAGAGCCGGGTATTCGTCATACTCGACGATGCGCTCGAGCAGCAAATCGATGCTTTTGAGGGGTATACCGTCATCCGCATTCACGCGAGCGAAGGCGGCAAGACGATGGAGACCGTAATGCGAATCGTCGAACGGCTCAGCGGTCTGGGCGCGGGGCGCGACTGCTTCCTGCTCGGCGTTGGCGGCGGCATCACCTGCGACCTTACCGGATTCACCGCAGCCATCTACAAACGCGGCGTCAGATTCGCCTTCGTACCCACCACTCTTCTGGCTCAGGCGGACGCTTCGATCGGCGGCAAAAACGGTGTCAATTTCCAAGGTTTCAAAAATATTCTCGGCACCATCCGACAGCCCGAATGGGTCTGCATCTGCACCGAATTTCTCCGCACTCTGCCGCTAAGATTCTGGCGAGAAGGCGTTGCCGAAATGCTCAAGACTTTTGCCATCTACGATGCTGAAAGCTACCGCAAAACGCTTGAATTTTTCGCAAAAGACAACCCAAATAATTGGCTTAATTCCAGCCTATTACCCACTCTTATCTCACGTTGTACTGAGATAAAGACGGGCGTCGTTTCGCGCGACGAAAAAGAGTCCGGCGAGCGTCGTCTTCTCAATTTCGGACACACTTTTGCGCACGCCATCGAGAAGGTTTCGCGCGCCACGGCGGACGCCGAAAACGGACTGCTTCACGGTGAAGCGGTGGCTATCGGAATGGTTATGGCCGCCCGGATTTCAGAGGCTGAAGGACTGTGTCCGAAAGGTCTCTCCGAGACTCTCGGCAACGACCTGAAATCGGTCGGTCTGCCGGTATCGTGCGACCTCCCTGCCGCAGAATTATCCAAGGCAATCTCGGCTGACAAGAAGGTGGTCGGAGACTCCATCCATCTTATCCTTCCGGTCTCTATCGGAGATGTCCGGGACGTGCTGATGCCGGTCTCCCGCCTCCAATCGCTAATCCCTTCCCTGCTGTAATGAGCCGCAAAGCACTTGATCCGCGAATTTGCCTCAGCATCGGCGAACCGGCCCTGGACGAAGCCTGGCTGAGCAATGTTTGCAAAACGGATTTGCTGGAGATTCGCGGGGACTTGTGCCGGCTGAAAGATGAAGTACTGGAGGCATTGGTCCGGGAACATCCGAATATGATTTTCACTTACCGAAGCGGCGCATCCGACAGCGACGTTGCCCTTCGGCAAATGCTTCTTGCAGTGCGCCGCGGAGCAAAATATATAGACATAGACGCCTGCGCCCCTGCAGGGCAACTGGAGGCTGTCAAAGACTCGATAACCAAGTGCGATTGCCGCACGAAACTTATAATCTCGCGGCATTTCTTCGATTCGATGCCATCTTATGAGGCTCTGGAAGCGGCTTTCAGCGAATGCAGCAGCCTCGGGGCAGACCTCGTCAAGATTGCAGCTCTCGCGCACGATACAGCCGAAGCAGCGCACATTTTGAGGCTATATACTCCCGAACGAAACGGCCGTCTCCTAGCATTTGCAATGGGCGATGCGGGACAGTTTACGCGGAGCGTAATGCTTGATTTGGGAGCGCCGTTTACATACTGTTCTCTCGGCGATGCGACGGCTCCGGGACAATATACAGCTTCGCAAATGGAGGCGTTGCTGGATGCCGGGAATTATCCTTTTAACGCTCCCAAGGCTTGCGAATGCGCTCTCATACGCGAAATGCACGAGAACGGGGCTGCGCGACGGAGCGTTCCCTGTTCCAAAAGCATTGCGCAGCGGGCCATTTTTGCGGCGGCGATAGCACGCGGCCGAAGCGTCCTCAAAGGGTTCACGCCTTGCGACGACACGCAGGCTGCGATCGACTTTGCGAGCGGCTGCGGTTGCCGTGTTCTTGATAACGCAGGCCGTCTGGAGATGACCAGTCCAGGCATTGACGAATGGAACCTTAATACCACTGTCGAATGCGGCGAATCAGGGCTTCTTGCACGCCTGCTGATGCCGCTTCTGGCATACCGTTCGTCCCGCGACGGACAGACATATACCTTACAGGGAACAGGCACCCTCAACGGCCGCGATATGAAGGAGACCGTCGACAATCTGCGCGCCGCCGGCGTCGAGTGTATCCCGCAATATCGAAACGGCGGAGAGTTCCTGCCGGTGAGCATCCGTGCAGGGGAAGGTTTCGGCAACAAGACCGAACTGACGCTCAGCGGCCGGGACAGTTCACAGATCGTATCGGGATTTCTGATGATGCTGCCGCTTCTGAACGAAGACACTCACCTGCTCGTTCAGGAACCTGCCAGCACCCCGTATATATGGCTTACCGTCGATACCATACAGCGTTTCGGTATTCGTGTAAAAACGGATAAAAACGTTTCCGAAACGTGTAGAAACGTTTCATTCACCATTTCTTCCGGACAATCCTACGCAGCAGTCGAGACGGAGATCGAATCCGACTGGAGCAGCGCGGCATTCCTGAAAGCAGCGGCCATACTGGCTTCGCGCAATGGCGGCCCGGCAGAAGGCGCAGAACTGGTTCTGGAAGGCATTAAAACCGGCACTTCGCAGGCCGATGAAGGCCTGCTGCAACTTTCCGGCGAACTGAAGCCGTTTATATTCGATGCCACTGACTGCCCGGACCTCTTCCCCGTCCTCACGGCATTGGCGGCATTCTGCCCCGGTGAAAGCCGGATAAAGGGTGTCAGGCGACTCGCACATAAAGAGAGTAACCGAGCCGAAAGCATCATCTCGGAATGGTCGAAATTGGGATTCAAGCTCTATATCGAAGACGACACGCTTGTCATAGCCGGAGATTCCGGAGTTTTCGACGGCCACCGATACGACAGACCGATCCTCTGCAGCAGCCACAACGACCACCGTATAGCAATGGCGCTCATCATTACGGCGATGTTCACCGGGCAGGACGTCAGGCTCGACGACATCAGTTGCATCAACAAATCTTTTCCTAATTTTGCATCTACGCTGGGCATCCAGCCACAACAGAAATAACTGCATCAGTTATGAATTCATTCGGCAACAAATTCAAAATCACCATCTTCGGAGAATCACACGGACCGCTCACAGGTATTGTCATAGACGGCGTACAACCTGGAATCAAACTTCGCGCGCTGGATTTCGCGCACGACCTTCGACGCCGCAGGAACGGAGACATAGCAAGCCTCGCCAAGGGCACGACCACCCGCAAGGAGAAGGACATTCCGCAGATTGTCTCCGGCCTTTACAAAGGTCATACGACCGGCGCTCCGCTGACAATCGTTTTCCCCAACGAAGATACGCGCGGCGAGGACTACGCAGAGTTCCGCACCCTGCCCCGCCCTTCGCACGCTGATTTTGCAGCCGACCGCAAATATGAAGGCTTTAACGACCTGCGCGGTGGCGGAATGTTCTCCGGAAGGATGACTCTGCCACTGGTTGCAGCCGGAACCATAGCGCGGAAAATGCTTGCACAGGCACTTCCGTCCGTCAAGATTTCAGCCAAGATCAAGAGCATCGGCGGACAGAGCGACCATCGCCTGTGGCCTTCGCTCCTGGAGAATGTGGCAAGGGTGCAGGATTCTGTCGGCGGAAGCATCGAATGCATCGCCAGCGGCATTCCCGCAGGACTTGGAGAACCGTTTTTCAATTCAGTAGAATCTCAGATAGCCCATCTCGCCTTTTCCGTTCCCGGCGTCAAGGCCATCAGTTTCGGCGACGGTGCCGAATGCGGAACTATGTACGGATCGGATTTCAACGACCATCTGATCGATGCCGACGGCACCACAGACACCAACCATAACGGAGGCATCAACGGAGGTATAACCAACGGCAATCCGATTGTTTTCAAGGTGCAGATCCGCCCGACGGCAAGCATTGCACAGGCGCAGAAGACCGTCAACCTGTCGAACGGGCAGCCTGCGGAACTGACGATCCGCGGCCGTCACGACACCTGCATCGCTCTCCGCTGCCCCGTCATCATCGAATCCATCGCAGCGATCGCCCTCGCCGACCTGCTTTAGGACAGGATTCAGCCTGCCTCCATGCAGTGTCTAAGTGTACCTATCGTCCCAAAAACAGGGACGATAGTTGCAAAAATGGCTGATTTTGCGCTTACCGTCCCTGAAAATGGGACGATATGAACACTTACGTCAATAAAAAGCAATCTATGTAGTCACATTGTCGAGCAACCTGGTCACCTCTCCATAAGTCATTCCTGTGATACGCGCCATCTGATTGATATTGGCGCAGAATCTAAATTTGAGCTGTCTAAGATATTCAGTCTTCTCCTGTTCGGTAAGTTCGAGAAAATTGGTTTTTCTAAATAGACTTGAAATAATATCGAATGATGCACTGGTGATTATCTGATCCCGGAATGTGGGGCGGTGATCATCTGTTGTTAGGATTCTTTTGGCTTTGGAAGAACTATTGAGGAAATAATTCATCCTTTGGGGTGTACGATATAGCGACTCAACGCTTTCGACATCCAC
>CAMZIP010000080.1 GCA_947307265.1 uncultured Bacteroidales bacterium
ACCCGCGACCTTCGGCTTGGGAAGCCGACGCTCTACCAACTGAGCTACTTCCGCAGAACGTTTGACAAAGGTATGAATTTTTCATATCGAAACAAAATAATTGCCGGGCATTACGCACGTATGGATTTTTTGCTATTTTTGAAGGTTGAACAACCGGAATTGCAAAATTCAAACCGTCACGATATGGAATACTCTAAAGAAGTACAAAGTATGTGCGTGGTCCGCAAAGGTCCCAACCACGGCGCCGCTCCGATTCCGGAGGAAGGCAAGTGGGTTAAAGCCCGCGAGATACGCGACATTTCGGGCCTGACGCACGGCATCGGCTGGTGCGCGCCCCAGCAGGGAGCCTGCAAACTCACGCTCAACGTCAAGGAAGGCATTATCGAAGAGGCTCTCATAGAGACCATCGGCTGCTCGGGAATGACACATTCGGCTGCTATGGCCGCCGAAATCCTGACCGGCAAGACTCTGCTCGAGGCTCTCAATACCGACCTGGTCTGCGACGCCATCAATACCGCGATGCGCGAACTCTTCCTCCAGATAGTGTATGGCCGCACGCAGTCGGCATTTTCCGAAGGCGGCCTGATCATCGGCGCAAGCCTCGAGGATCTGGGCAAGGGTCTCCGTTCGCAGGTCGCAACGATGTTCTCTACCAAGGCAAAGGGCGTCCGTTACCTGGAGATGGCCGAGGGCTATGTCAAGCGTATCGCGCTGGATGCCGATGACGAGGTCTGCGGGTATGAATTCGTACGTCTCGGCGTGATGATGGATCTCATCAAGAAGGGCACCGACGCCAACGAAGCGCTTGCCAAGGCTACCGCCACCTACGGCCGTTTCAAGGCTGAGCAGGGTGCAGTTAAGTGGATTGACCCCAGAATCGATTAAGGAGGAGCAGATATGATACGAGAAGTTAAGTTCGAAAGCCAGAACCGCCGTATGGCGAATATCCAGAAAGTACTGGATCATTATGGCATCGCCTCCATCGAAGAGGCCAACAAGATCTGCGACAGCTACGGCATCGATCCTTATCTGGAGGCCGAGCAGACACAGAATATCTGCTTTGAAAACGTTAAATGGGCTTATGTCGTCGGTGCGGCTATCGCCATCCGCAAGGGTTGCAAGACCGCCGTCGAGGCTGCCGAAGCAATCGGTGAAGGCCTGCAGGCTTTCTGCATCGACGGTTCCGTCGCTGACGACCGCAAGGTCGGTCTGGGCCACGGCAATCTGGCAGCACGTCTGCTCAACGAAGAGACTTCCTGCTTCGCATTCCTTGCCGGCCACGAATCTTTCGCTGCCGCAGAAGGCGCCATCAAGATCGCCGAAATGGCAAATAAGGTCCGCAAGAAGCCTCTCCGCGTAATCCTCAACGGTCTCGGAAAGGATGCTGCGATGATTATTTCGCGCATCAACGGATTTACATACGTCCAGACGGAGTATGATTACTTTACGGGTGAGTTGAAGGTGGTCCGCCGCAAGGCTTATTCGGACGGCCCCCGTGCAAAAGTCAACTGCTACGGTGCGGATGATGTCCGAGAGGGTGTCGCCATTATGCATTTCGAGGGCGTGGACGTTTCCATCACCGGCAACTCCACCAACCCGACGCGCTTCCAGCATCCTGTAGCCGGCACTTACAAGAAGGAGTGCATCGAGCAAGGCAAGAAGTATGTCTCCGTCGCATCCGGCGGTGGTACCGGCCGTACCCTCCACCCGGACAATATGGCTGCCGGTCCGGCTTCCTACGGTATGACCGATACGATGGGCCGTATGCACAGCGACGCTCAGTTTGCAGGTTCGTCTTCCGTTCCCGCTCACGTGGAGATGATGGGTTTCCTCGGTATGGGCAATAATCCGATGGTCGGTGCTACCGTCGCCGTCGCCGTCTCTGTCGAGGAAGCGTTCAAGAAGCACTAAACCCGCCGGCTGCCGGCCGGGCATCTAAAACTAAATCCGTGATCAAAAACACATCATTTTGATCACGGATTTGATTTTTTTGCAATCGGTGCGCAAAAAGGCACCTTTTTGAACACCGATTGAATGCTCCCCTACCTCACCCTGATGCTTTCGCCGATGCGGAGGGTTTTCTTGGAGGAGATGCCGTTGAGCTTGCAGAGGCGGTTGACGGTGGTGCCGTACTTGCGGGCGATGCCTCCGAGGGTGTCGCCCCTGCGGACGCGGTGGTATGCCGCTTCGGACATACTCTTGGACTCCTCGTCAGTCTGGCCGTAATGTGAACGCACGCTGAAATAATGTTTCTTGAGCGTCAGGACCGAATCGCGGACCTGGCCCGTCGAGAAATCCATCACGCGCTGCGGATCGAACGGCTTGCCCATATATCGCGTCTCGAAATGCAGATGCGGGCCGGTGCTGCGTCCGGTACTGCCGCCAAGACCGATCACTTCCCCAGCCTTGACAGGCTCGTCGGTTGCCACCAGGATACGCGACAAGTGTCCGTAATAAGTCTCCAGTCCGTTGGGATGGCGGATGATCACCAGATTGCCATAGCCGCCGGTGTGGCGCGTCGTACCGGTATAACGGACGACTCCGTCAAATGCAGCACGGATGGTATCGCCTACGTGGAGCGGAATATCGATGCCCTGATGCTCGCGCGTACGGCGGAACTTGAACCCTGAACTGATACGTCCCGTAATCGGCGCGCAATACGGATGCAGGCTGTCGCACAGGCAGATATCAATCTCCTCGGGCAGCGAATCCAGCGGCAGACCGCGGAACGAGTGGATCATCTCGCTGTTCCATCCGTCGTAGAATCCCGCCGTATCGATGACCGGCCTGCCTTCGTCCAGATAGCTCCACGTATAATCATCGTAGAGCACGATCTTGACATACTTGTCCTGCGTAGGGAGCGTATCGAGCGGGAAACGGATTTGGAGCGTATCCATCGCTTCATCGGAATCCTCCACCGGAGGAGCCACGAGCGTATCCCCTACAGGCTTTGCAATGCCGGCAGCCACGGGATTCTGCGCCAGCAGGGCAAGCGGCGCAAGGACTAAAAACAACGAGAGAAGATATCTTTTCATTGGTTCAGGTTTTTCAGTACAAATATACTAATTCCATAGATACGAGCCGAACAAAATTACTGCCATACCTGCAAGCAACAGCGCCATTTCCAGCGCCTTATCGCGCAGGTTATGCTCGTGGAAGACAATCGCACCGCCGATGAACGAGACCACCACCGAACTGCGGCGCAGCATCGAAACAACCAGCAGAAGCGATCCCTCCTGGCTCAGCGAATAGAAATAGAAGAAGTCCGAAAGCGTGATGAACACCGCGATCAGCAGCAAGGACCAGTCCCAGCGGAACGGCTGTGCCGCGATATTCTTGCGACGGCGGATAATGCTCCAGACGAGCAGCGAGAGAGCCATTATCAGCGTGATATAGATATTGCACCAGGCCTGCAGGAAAATAGGCCTTTGTCGAAGAGCGCGCTGCCCACTCCGAACAACACCGAAAGTGCCATACACCACGCCCAGCGGTTGCTTCGGAAACTGATATTCTCCTTCCTGCGGGAAGTGCGGCTAAGCAGGTAAAGCGCGAGAAACGCCATTCCCACGCCGACCCACTGCACCGGATTGGGCCTTTCGGCAAACAGCAGCACGCAACCGATGGTCACGAACGCCGGACGCGAAGCTTTGAAGATACCCACCGTCGTGAGCGGCAGATACTTAAGCGCCAGAATGCCGGAGATCCACGCACCAGAGACGAGCAGCGCCTTGATGAATATCACCAGATGGTTGTAAAACGTGCCTCGCGGCATTTCGAAGATCGTACCGTCGCCCAGGCCCCATCCCGCGAATGACGAGATGACCAGGGGCAGAAAAAACAGCGACGAAATCCCCGTCGTTACGAGCAACACCTCCAGCACGCCGTTACGGCGAACCGCATCTTTCTTGAAAATATCATAAACGCCGATCAGTACGGCAGAAGCTATCGAAGTCCAAAGCCAAATCATTGCCTAATCTTCAGTTTTGCAATATTTCTTGATAACCGCGTATGCCTCCGAGATACCCATTTCGCCTGCTACGCTCAAATCTATGCAGCCCTTGTCCTTGTCCTTGAGGTAAATCAGCACCAGGCCGCGGTTGTAGTATGCCTCCGGAATGTACGGAGTAATCTCCAGCGCCCTCGAATAACGCGCGATAGACTCCGGCAGGTCGCCCGAAAGGCAATACAGGTTGCCGAGGTTGTACTGGACGTACGGCGAACCGGGGTCCAGTTCCTCCGCACGCGACATATCGCTCAGCGACGGCGTATAGTCGTACTGGCGCGAAACGCGGTCCTGGACGCGGGTGCGGGCGGCGTGGTTGTCATCCAGCGTCAGCACCTGCACGTGCGTCTCCATCGACGAGAGGAAATCTATCATTTCCGCCTGGAGGGCGGCGCGGTTGATATAATAATAGGGATTGCCCGGTTCGAGGGTAATCGCCTCGTCATAGCATAGCATCGCGCTGTTGAACTGGCGCGCACGCGTGTCGGTCAGGGCTTTCGCAAACAGGTCGCGGGCGCCGGGTTTGGCTGCGGACTTGGATGCACCGGCGGGAATCTGGCCCTCCTGCCCTGCTGCGGGCTCCGCGTCAAACCTCACCGGAAGCGGCAGCGAAGCGATGAAACGGTCCACCGCAGGGTCCTCGTAGCCGCGGCTGAGCACCTCCAGATTGTTGGAGCGGCGCTGTTCGTCGGTAGCCGAGAAACGGTACAGCGGCTTGAGGTGGATATCCACGTCGCGGTACTGCAGCAGCTCATTTTCGAAGTCCTTCTTCGCAAAATCCGCATCCAGCGCAAGGAGCCGGTTGAAACGGCGGCTGGTATCGGCAAATGCCGCAGCTGCTGAAGTATCGGCCGAGCGTTCGCGGTACTCGCTGATCTTGCTCTGCGCTATCTGGTAATCCTGACGCGAACTGTTGTACTGCCCGAGCAGGCTCTTGACGTAAGCGCGGTTCATATACGCCTGCGCGAAATCCGGATAGAGGTTGATAGCCTTCGAATAATCGTCCATCGCATCCCTCCAGCGTCCCATTTCCGTAAACAGCGCGGCGCGGTTGAAATACGCCAGCACATTGTCGGGATTGATATTGAGCACGCGGTCCAGATCCTCCAGCGCATTGGCGTAATCGCCCACCTGCATCCTGATAAGGGCGCGGTTGTAGAGCGTCAGGGCATTGCCCGGCTCGTCCTGCAGCACCCGGTCGAGGTCCGCGAGAGCATCCTGCACCTGCTTGCGGTCATAGCGCAGCAGGGCACGGTTGAAATATGCGAAAGTATTGGTCGAATCGAGCTGAATGGCGGTATCGAGGTCCTGGATTGCCTCGTCCGTGCGGCCCTGCATCCCGTAGATGCGCGAACGGCGGATATACCCCTCCGGGTCATACCGGTTCTTGGAAATGGCCGTCTCGTAATCCTCCAGCGCGCGCAGCGTATCTCCGGTGAAGAGATAGCAGGCGCCGCGATTGAGGTAGGCGTCGCTCTCGTTGGGCATCTTGCGGATAAACCGGTCGAAATCGCTGATGGCCCGCTCGAACTGCTGCGACAGGAAATACGTCACGCCGCGGCTGAAATACAGGCCCGTGTAACTCGGGCGCAGGTCCACCGCCTCCTCGAGATCCTTCAGCGCCAGGTCGTATTTGCCGACACGGCTGAGAGTGATGGCACGGTAATGGTAGGCCGGCGTATAGATGGGATTGATGCGGATGGTGCGGTCGAAATCCATCTGCGCGCCCGCGAAATCGCCAAGATTGTATTTGGCTATGCCGCGGAAGAAAAAGGCCTCGTAGCGTGCCGTATCCAGGCGGCTGAGAATGTTGAAATTGTCGATAGCCTGCGAATATTTGCCGTCGATAAGCGCCTGCCGACCCTGATAGTAGAAGTGGTTAAGGTCGAACTGTGCGCGAAGCGCAGGAGCCGTCAGAAGGACGAGCAAAAATATTATGAAAGGCTTTTTGTACACAACCTGCAAAAATACTAATTTTGCAGATTATTACGAAATATGAAAAAATCTCCCGCAATATTGTTGCTGCTCTGCCTGACTTGCCTGTGCAACGGCCAGAATCTCAGCCGTTACGAGGCCGATGCCACCGTCAGCAAGTTCCAGAATACGGTGACATTCCTCGCCGACGATATGAACGCCGGGCGCGGCAGCGGGACACTCGGCATCCAGGCTGCTGGACAGTACATAGTCTCGCATTTCCGCGAAGCGGGACTGCTGCCCTGGATGTGGAACTACACGCAGAGCTTCCAGTATCGGGATACGACCATTATGCGCAACGTCATCGGCTGGGTGCCGTCCGTCGTACCGAGCGACGACTATGTACTCG
>CAMZIP010000081.1 GCA_947307265.1 uncultured Bacteroidales bacterium
ATCGAAACCCTGCTAAAGGGTTATCTGGAGCTTGAAATGGATGCTCCGGCAGAAGAGCCGAAGGCTCCCGCGACGCTGTTCGATATGGTAGAGGAGACACCGAAGGAGGATGAATTGCTCCGTCAGGCGCGCTTCTGTGCTGCTTCTGCGCTGCTTTATGTGCCTATTCGCAAAGAACTCGAAGATGGCGGTCAGTGGAAGTTATATACCGAAATAGAGATGCCTCTCATCGAGGTGCTTGCAGATATGGAGGAAACGGGCGTGAAAGTGGATCCGCAGCGCCTGCGCGAGTATGCCGCAGTCCTGTCGGCCGATCTGGCGGAAATCGAGGCGGAGGCACGCGCATTGGCAGATGAGCCGCAGCTCAATATCGCATCGCCGCGACAGGTGGGGCAGGTCATTTACGAGAAGCTCAATCTTGCTCCGGGCCGCAAAAAGTCAAAAAAGGACAGTTATCCTACGGATGAAGAGACTCTCTCGATGCTTCCGGTAAGCCATCCTTTCGTCGGAAAAGTGCTTGAATACCGCGCCGTCCGCAAGATGCTCTCGACATATCTGGAGCCGCTGGCCGCGCTGATCGACCCGCGCGACGGCAGGCTTCATACCACTTTCAACCAGGCTCTTACCGCAACCGGCCGACTCAGTTCGGTCCGTCCCAACCTGCAGAATATCCCGATTCGCACCGAGCGTGGGCGTGAGATTCGCAAGGCATTCGTTCCAGGCACGCCGGGAGGCAGTATCGTGTCTGCCGACTATTCGCAGATAGAACTTCGCCTGATGGCGGTTCTCAGCGGTGAGCCGGCGCTGATAGAAGGTTTCCGCGCAGGTGCGGATATTCACGCCGATACAGCTTCGCGCATTTTCCATACCCCTCTCGCTGAGGTGACGCGCGACCAACGTAGGCAGGCGAAGGTGGCCAATTTCGGAATAATTTACGGCATTTCGCCGTTCGGCCTGGCGCAGCGGATGGGAATTCCCCGCACCGAGGCCCGGTCATTTATAGAATCATATTTCCGCCATTATCCGATGGTGCAGGAATATATGCAGAAAGCGGCCGAGGATGCGCGCAGCAAGGGTTATGTGGAGACAATCTACGGTCGCAAACGTTTCCTTCCGGATATTTCCTCGCGCAATCCGGTGGTCCGCCAGTTGGCTGAACGCAATGCCATCAACGCTCCCATTCAGGGCAGTGCGGCCGATATTATCAAACTCGCGATGATCCGAGTCTGGCATCGGATGAAAGATGCCGGCCTTGTCAGCAAGATGGTGCTCCAGGTTCACGACGAACTCGTCATTGACGTTGTTCCGGGTGAACTCGAGGCCGTTACCGATATAGTAAAAACAGAAATGGAGGGCGTCTGCTCGCTGGCAGTCCCTCTCGCAGACGAATGCAATTATGGAGAAAACTGGCTCGAGGCCCACTGATTTGACAGACCAGCAGTTGGTCGATTTGGCGGTGGAAGGCGACCAGCGTGCCTTCTCCCTGTTGCTTGTGCGTTACAAAGACGCGCTGCTGCGGTTCGTGCTCAACATAGTTCCGGTCGTGGCCGATGCCGAAGACATCTGCCAGAAGAGTTTCGGCAAGGCCTTTATGAATATCGACCGTTACAATCCGGTCTATGCATTTTCGACCTGGCTTTACAATATCGCCCGCAACGAATCTATCGACCATCTGCGGCGCAGCCAGGACAGTATCGGGGCGGTTTCCATTACGGATGACCCGAAGGTGCTGGATATTTCCGTTTCGGGCACCCCGGAGGATCAGGTGATTGTAGATCAGGCAGTAGCGAGGATTATCCGGGAGATAGGGCAACTGCCTGCACTGTATCGCAGCGTGGCGGAGTTGAGGTTTATCAAGGATTACGCTTACGAGGATATTTCTGCCGAGACCGGACTTGCTCTCGGGACGGTTAAGACTCGTATAAGGCGGGCGCGTGCGATGCTCGTCAAGACATTGGAAAAGACAGTCGATGAAACTGATAGATAAATATTTCCCCGGCCTGCCGCAGGAGAGCCGCGAGATGTTTTCACGGCTCGATTCGCTATACCGTGAGTGGAATGCGAAGATCAACGTCATTTCGCGCAAGGATATCGATTCCCTCGAAGAGCATCACATCCTGCATTCGCTGGCGATTGCCCGCGCGGTGAGTTTCCCGGACGGGGCAAGGGTGCTGGATATCGGCACCGGAGGCGGTTTTCCCGGTATTCCGCTGGCCATCCTTTTTCCGAAGGTGCAGTTCGTCCTGTGCGATTCGATTGGCAAGAAAATACGCGTTGCGCAGGCCGTCTCGGATGGCGTCGGCCTCACTAATGTGACCTGCGTAAATGCACGTGTGGAGACTGTTCCGGGCAGTTTCGATTATGCGGTTTCTCGCGCCGTGGCACCTATGGATGAGTTGTACGGCTGGGTGAAGGGCCGCTTCTCGCGTTCGCTTCTCTGCCTCAAGGGCGGCGGAGTGGAGGAGGAGGCCGCGGCCTGCGTCAACCGTCACCGTCTGGATTTCAAACAGTTTACGTTCTGCCCCGTAAATATGTGGTTTGACGAGGAGTATTTCCTTGGCAAACAGGTCGTTATACTTTCAGCAAAATAATTCAATCTTCAAAATATCTTACTTATGAGAAAAAAAATCGTTGCCGGCAACTGGAAAATGAATACCACCGTTGCAGAAGGCGTAGCACTCGCAAAGGCTCTCGTCGAGGCCCATAATGAAGTTCCCGCTGATGTTCAACTCATCATAGCACCTCCGTTTACGCATCTTGTCCCCGTCGGTGAAGTTATCTCCGGCAGCAAGATTGCTCTTGGCGCGCAGAACTGCGCAAATCACACCTCCGGTGCTTATACGGGTGAGGTCGCTGCGCCGATGATTGCAGGTATCGGCTGCAAGTATGTGATTCTCGGCCATTCGGAGCGCCGTCAGTACTATGGCGAGACTTCCGCCCTGCTCGTTGAGAAGATTCGTCTGGCTCTCGCAGAAGGTCTCCGTCCGATTTTCTGTGTCGGTGAAAATCTTGATCAGCGCAATGCAGGCCGTCATTTCGACGTGGTCGGCGCACAGATATCAGAAGTTTTGTTCGAACTTACCGCAGAAGAGGCTTCGAAGTGTGTCGTGGCTTACGAACCGGTCTGGGCTATCGGTACCGGCGTAACGGCAACCGCAGAGCAGGCTCAGGAGATTCACGCGTTCATCCGTGGTCAGCTGGCTGCTCATTTCGGCAAGGCCCTCGCTGATGATATGACCATCCTCTACGGCGGCAGCTGCAAGCCTTCCAATGCTAAGGAACTGTTTGCCTGCCCGGATATCGACGGCGGTCTCATCGGCGGCGCAGCCCTCAAGGCTCCCGACTTCCTCGCCATCGCCAAGTCTTATTAGAATCAGGCGAGGCTTGAGGTTGAGAGGCGAGGGGTGATGCCGAGTTCGGTAAGATGACGTATAAACGCCTGTTCGAACCGGTTATCTACGATTTTACGTGATAGATGGAAGTGCACCTTGTCACCGAATACGGTGCAGGTGCACGCTCCGCTATTGCCCCTTTGCCGTCCGAGCACAAAATCCACGTCTTCGATATACTGCTCCATTTCCTGCGGAACCTTGATTTCGCCCAGATTAGAGAGAGTCTGCGAGAAATAGCGGTCTCCGTGCAGCAGATTGATGATATCGATGATAGGGTGTTTCAGCAGCAGCGGCAGGCAGCGCACGAGCAGCATTTCCTCAAGTTCCACGTTTGCCGCAATTTTGGTCTCCAGATTCTCCGTCAGCATATCGTGCGCTTTTTGCGCCTTGACGTGGCTGACGATGCGCCTGAAACTCCGTTCGCCGTAGGCGGCGTCGAATCCGATATTGACATACGAAGCGAAATTGCGAAGCGTGCGGCTGCGGTAGATCGGACGCAGGTTGACCGGGACGGAGACCTTCAGCGCCGAATGCCTCGGCCTGCGCTCTGCCGCATAAAGATCCTGCAGCGCGTAGAGCATCAGCGAAGTGAATAACTCCGTATTCGTGCAGTCATATTTGCAGCAAACTTCGCGCACTTCTTCGCGGGACATTTCCAGGCAACTGTCCGTCAGGCCCTGATTGCGAAGGGGACGGCCCTTATAATGAAATGCATCCACGTTTTTCTCAAGCTGGCCTTTGCGGCCGGTAAACACGGTCTTGAAACTGTCTTCCCATTCGCGGAAGTCAGGCTTTTCTGCCGGGTTGAGCACCTGCCCGCTCCAACTTATTTCGATGCCGTAACGCAGGCGCAGATATTCGCCCGTGAGTGTCAGCAGGAACGTCATCGCTCCGCTGCCGTCGGTCAGCGCGTGAAATACGTCGAGCACTATGCGGCGGCCGTCTGCGCTTACGCGGTACAGCAGTCCTCCCTGGTCCGCAAGGCGGAAATGGTGCAGCGGCTTTAGCGGGCGGACTTTGGGCGCACGTCCGGTCTGCCTCAGGTACCACCAGAACATTCCGCGCGCAAGCGTGCAACGGAAAGTCGGGATGCGTTCCGAAACGTGGTTAAGTGCCGTCTGCAGGATGTCCGCGTCCACCGCCTCCTTGAGCGTGACGCTTACCCGGTAAAGCGAAGAATAGTGCTTGCTCATCGATGCCGGATAGATGTTCGCGGCATTGTCGAGCTGTAATTTATATGGTATTGCGATCTGCATTGCGTTATCGTTTTGCTGCAAAATTACCGCAACCGTAACGCCTGTAAAGAAAATGTCACCTGTGACCGGATTAAGTGATAAAAACAGTCATTCGGGGATGAATTATGCCGATTTGTGACGGATTTCGGACTTTTCCGATATCTGTCACACCCGTGTCATTGACGACTGAAAGTATTATTTTGCCGGTTTTCGGACGCGGTTGGGGATGACTTCCGGCAGGACGATGGACAACTCCATAAATCCTGCGTACTCCCCTTCGTCGTACCAGGGCGTCTGGAAGATCAGTTTCTTTAGACCTTCCTTTTCTACCGTATAGATATTGGTGCGGGGATTCTGCAGCATATCCGCCAGCATTGAGCGTGCGGGTTCGGGATGACAGTCCAGCACATTGGCGCCGATAATCTCCGGTTCGCCAGGTTTTATGAAAGTGCGGCGCGACTTGCCGTTCATATCAAGGATGGTTCCGTCCTTTGCGCATACGGTGACCGCGATGTCGGCACCTTCGAAATAATCTCTTTTCATTTGCTTTTCTGTGATTGTCAGCAAATATACCTAAATTTGCCTTCAGCGACAAAAAACGTTTATTATGAAGCAGAAAGTCATACTGATTACCGGAGCCAGCAGCGGCATTGGATACGATACCGCGCAGAAACTCGCGATTCAAGGTCATAAAGTGTATGGTGCGGCCCGCCGTACCGAGTTGATGGAGCCGCTTCGCGAATGCGGGGTAGTGCCGATGGCAATGGATGTGACCGACGGTGAATCGATGGCTGCCGCTGTGGATCAGATTATCGCAGCCGAAGGCCGCATCGACGTTCTTGTCAATAATGCCGGTTACGGCTATCTCGGGCCTATAGAGAAGGTTCCGATGGAGGAGGCGAGGCGCCAGTTGGAGGTCAATCTGTTCGGTATGGCGCATCTGACGCAACTTGTCCTGCCTCATATGCGCGCTCAGCATTCGGGGCGTATCGTCAATATATCTTCCATAGCCGGCCGCGCCGTTATCCTTTTCGGCGGTTGGTACAATGTTTCCAAGTTTGCCGTCGAGGCTTTCAGCGATGCGCTTCGAATGGAGGTCAAACCTTTCGGAATTCGCGTCAGCATCATCGAGCCGAGCGGTATCAAGACGCCCTGGGGCATTATTGCCGCCGACAATCTGGAGACGGCAGTACGTGGCTCCGATTATGAAAAGCCAGGCCTTAAAATGGCTGAGACGTTCCGCTGGGCTTATGGCTCATTCGATCTGATGTCAAAGCCGCGCTGTGTCACTCGTGCGATAGTCCGTGCCGTCAATGCCCGCTGTCCGGCTACTCGTTACCGTCCCGGCCGCGGCGCCCGCACCATCATCTTTCTGCATTCCATCCTCCCCGCCCGCCTCTGGGACTCCTTCGCCCGCCTGATCGGGAAATAAACAAGCGGCTGCCCCCTTGGGGGGCTGAGGTCGCATCGTTCGAGCCAGAATGACTATATAAACGAAGTAAGCCACTGAAAATCAGTGGCTTACTGGGCGGTGCGGACGAGGCTCGAACTCGCGACCTCCGGCGTGACAGGCCGGCATTCTA
>CAMZIP010000082.1 GCA_947307265.1 uncultured Bacteroidales bacterium
GGCACGGGCCCCTCCCCCTGCCCTTGTCCGGGGGTGGACAAGCCCGCCGAAAGAACCTGCTATTCCTTTGCTACGCTTTAGCCGGCTAAAGCGTAGCCTTACAAATAAACCGGACACAAACGAATTTGTGCCCGGTTTCATTTTGTACCTAAGAAGGTTACTCGTAGACCGTGACAAGGTTGCGGTCGCCGTAACCGTTATCTACGCGCGAAGCGGCGGGCCAGAACTTGTTCTCACGGACCCAATCGAGCGGGTAGGCAGCCTGCTCGCGGCCGTAGCCGTGATGCCACTCGTCGGCGCAGACCTCTTCAGCCGTATGCGGCGCCATCTTCAGAGGGTTGTCCTCCTTGTCCAGACGGCCTGCCTTGATATCCTCACATTCGCGGACGATAACCTTCAGGGCCTCTACGAAGCGGTCCAGCTCTGCGAGGGGCTCGCTCTCGGTAGGCTCAATCATCAGTGTCTCGTGAACGGGGAATGATAGCGTCGGTGCGTGGAAACCGAAATCCATCAGACGCTTTGCAACGTCGGTTGCATCTACGCCGTACTCTGCCTTGAAATGTTGCAGGTCGATGATGCACTCGTGTGCGACGCGGCCGGTAGCGCCGGTGTAGAGCGTCTTGAGTTCAGGCATCAACTTGACGGACATATAGTTGGCCTTGAGGATAGCGACCTCGGAGACCTGACGGATACCGTCGGGACCGAGCATCTTGATATAAGCGTGAGTGATGGGGAGCAGCAGCGGGCTTCCGTAAGGAGCCGAACTGACTGCGTCCATACCTGCGCCGCCGCATTCGGGAACGAGCGGATGGCCGGGGAGGTAGGGAGCGAGAGCCTTTGTCGAGCAGATAGGGCCGACACCCGGACCGCCGCCGCCGTGAGGCATTGCGAAGGTCTTGTGGAGGTTCAGGTGGCAGACATCCGCACCGATGGTACCGGGATTGGTCAGACCGCACTGGGCGTTCATATTGGCGCCGTCCATATAGAGCAGACCACCCTGCGAATGGATGATATCCGCAATCTCGCGGATCTTGACCTCGAACACGCCGTGTGTCGAAGGGTAGGTAATCATCATACCTGCCAGTTCGGCACCTGCGGCCTCGGCCTTCTCGCGGAGTTCATCGACCTTGATATTGCCGTTCTCGTCGCAACCGACAAGCACGATATCGAAGCCGGCCATCGCTGCCGAAGCAGGGTTGGTGCCGTGAGCGGAGGTAGGAATGATCATAATGTGGCGGCCGCCCTGACCGTTGGCTGCGAAATAGCGGCGGATGGTCATAAGGCCTGCATATTCACCTGCGGCACCGCTGTTAGGCTGCAGCGAGCAACTGTCGAAACCGGTAATTACTGCCAGGTCGTGTTCAAGGTCGCTGATAATCTTCAGCGTGCCTTCGCACTGGTCTGCAGGTGCGTAAGGATGCACGTTGCCGAATTCGCTCCAGGACAGAGGCAGCATCTCGACTGCCGAATTGAGTTTCATCGTGCAGCTGCCGAGCGGAATCATCGAGTGAGTCAGGGAAATATCCTTGCGTTCCAGTTTCTTGATATAACGCATCATTTCCGTTTCGGAATGATACTTATTGAAAATGGAAGAAGTCAGAATCGGAGTTTCGCGGGCCATAAATGCATCTGCGTCAATCTGGCAGCAGCCTTTCTCGCATCCGAAGATGTCGCAGAGTTTCTGCATCTCGTCGCAGGTGCTCAGTTCGTCGAAGCTGAGGCGGATGCCGCCGTCAGCAGTGTAGCAGAAGTTGAAACCTGCTGCAAGGGCTTTCTCGCGGATCTTCTTGACATCTGCGCCGACAATCTCGATTGTGTCGAAGAATTTGTCATTGCGGAGCTTGTAACCTGCATTGCGGAGTTTGAGAGCCAGCACGTGAGCCTTCTTGCAGGCATTGCCGGCGATCTCCTGAATGCCCTTGGGACCGTGCCAGATGGCAAACATACCCGTCATCGTGGCCAGCAGCGCCGTTGCGGTGCAGATATTTGAAGTAGCCTTTTCGCGCTTGATATGCTGTTCGCGGGTCTGCAGTGCGAGACGGACTGCAGGCTTGCCGAGGCGGTCGATCGAGATACCGATGATACGGCCGGGAAGGTTGCGCTTATATGCATCGTGGCAAGCCATAAAGCCTGCTGCCGGGCCGCCGAATCCCATCGGCAGACCGAAACGCTGCGTCGTACCGCAAGCAATATCTGCACCCCAGGCTGCGGGTTCCTTGAGAAGTGCCAGAGCCAGCAGGTCGCACCAAGCCGAAACCAGGCCGCCTGCGGCGTGAATCTTTTCGCAGAATGCGCTGTAGTCGCGGACTTCGCCGTCGGCTGCGGGATACTGGAGGATTGCGCCGAAGCAGAGATCCTCCACCTCGTAGGTGCGGTAATCGCCCATATGAATTTCAATACCCAGGCCGGTCGCCCTTGTCTTGAGCACTGAAAGCACGTGAGGGAAGATATTGTTATCCACGAAAACCACGTTCTTGCCGGCTTTTACTGCGTCGCGGCTGCGGAGTTCGTACATCATTCGCATAGCTTCAGCTGCTGCCGTAGCATCGTCGAGCATAGAGCAGTTGGACAGTCCGAAACCGGTCAGCGACGAAATCATCGTCTGGAAGTTGACCAGCGCTTCGAGGCGGCCCTGCGAGATCTCAGCCTGATACGGAGTATAGGAAGTGTACCAGCTCGGATTCTCGAAGATATTGCGGGTGATGACGGCCGGAGATACCGTGCCGTAGAAACCCATACCGATCATCGAACGGAACGGCTTGTTGAGTGCTGCAATCTTCTTGAGCGAAGCGAGATAGGTGCCTTCGTCCACTGCCGGATCAAGGGCAAGGGGCTCTTTGAGCAGGATATCCTGCGGAACGGTCTGGCGGACAAGTTCGTCCATTGACTTGAGGCCGAGGGCTTCCAGCATCTGCTTCTGCTCGGCAGCGCGCGGACCGTTGTGTCTTTCAGTAAAAGTAAGGGGCATATCAGTATTGTTTTAGTTTTTTCAGGTAACGGACACCAAATATAATTATTTTATCGATTCTCCATATCCAGACGCAGCCAGATGGCCGTCAATATTGCGAAGGCCCACATCGAGGAGCCGCCGTAACTGACGAACGGCAGCGGAATGCCGATGACGGGCATAAGTCCGATGGTCATTCCGATATTGATGGTCACGTGCATCAGCAGGCACGAGGCCAGACAGTAGCCGTAGATGCGGTTGAACCGGCTCTTCTGCTGCTCGGCACGGTTGTAAATACGCACTATGAGTATCAGGAACGCGGCGAGGATGGCCAGCGAGCCCAGGAATCCCCATTCTTCGCCGACGGTGCAGAAAATGAAGTCCGTGGTCTGTTCCGGAACGAAGTTCATACGGGTCTGCGTGCCGTCGAGGAAGCCTTTGCCGGCAAATCCGCCCGAGCCGATGGCAATCTTCGACTGGTGGACGTTGTAACCCACGCCTGTCGGGTCGTCCCGGATGCCCAGAAGCGACTCCACGCGCAGCCGCTGATGCTCCTGCAGGTGCGACATAGCCCAGTCTGCCGAAAATATCACCGCCGCTCCGAACAGGAACGCCAGCAGGGCATTGGCTATATATCGTTTATGCCTGATTATCAGGAATCTGACGGCGAAAAACAGCGATACTGGAACGGTCAGGATGGCAATCCAGCCAGATGGCGAGATGCGGCCCGGACCGTTTGCGAACCAATGCCATTTCCAGAGGAGCGGCATAAGCGCCATAAACAGCACGATGCCGATCCCGTAGAGTAGCACCCTCTCCGGGAAATGGCTGCGGCCTACCGCGATAACGACCGCTATACCCGCCATAACCGTAAGGGCCACGTGAGGCGAGAATACCATCGTCAGTATGAACAGTCCGATGGCAAGCAATCCCGCCAGAAGCACCTGTCCGCTCATTCCTTCGCGGTAGAAGCACAGCAGGAATCCCGCATAGACCAGCGCCAGGCCCGTTTCGTGTTGCAGGAGAATCAGCAGGACCGGAACCAGCAGCACGCCGAACGCTTTCAGCGAATGCCGATGCTTGTCGAAACTGAAATCATAATGCTCCATCAGCGCGGCCAGCGCCAGCGCCGTGGTTATCTTCGAAAATTCGGCAGGCTGCAGGCGTATCGGCCCGATGACGAGCCACGAATGGGAGCCTTTGATATCTGTTCCGATGACTATCGTCGCAATCAGCAGCAAGGCCATCAGAATATACATCTCCCGCGCGAAAGTCGGGTAGAAATTGGGCGGAATGACGTACAGGATAATGATGGAGATGATAAATGCGGATGCCATCCATATAAGTTGCATACCATACCGAGCACCCCCTTCAAGACCTGTGAATCATCGACGCACGAAGCCGAGTATATGTTGAGCCAGCCGAATGCCGCCAGGAAAAGACAGCATACGATGACTACCCAGTCGGGTGTACGGCGTACGGTATCGGCTGCGCGTGTCATTTTCTCCTGACTCTCACTTTATGCAGCAGGCTGGTGCTGCTGATCCGTTGCTCCATATCCTTGCGCTCGACTTTTCCGTTGAGGTAGCGTTCTACCATCAGCGAGGCTATCGGTGCAGCCCAGGCCGCTCCGAATCCGGCATTTTCGATATAAGCGGCTACCGCAATCTTCGGATTGTCCTTCGGTGCGAAGCAGATGAATACCGAATGTTCGTCTCCGTGCGGATTCTGCGCCGTGCCGGTCTTGCCGCACATTGTGATGCCGGGAATGACCACCGAGCGTGCCGTGGCTTCCGGGCCGCCGTGCACTGCGAGCCGCATTCCCTCGATTACCTCGTTGAAGAGCGTGGTATCCACCATCGTGTAGTGCCGCTCCAGATATTTGGGATCGATGGGACTCTCGGGGACGTTTTTGCGGATATGCGGAATATAATAATAACCCCTGTTGGCGACCGTCGCGGCCAGATTGGCCAGGTGCAGCGGCGTGCATCCAAGTTCGCCCTGTCCGATGGACAGCGAAATGATGGACAGCGAACGCCAGCGGTTTTTGCCGTGCATACGGTCGTATCGTTCGGCGGAAGGCATTGTACCGCCCTGCTCGCCGGGAATGTCGGTGCCCAGTTTATGCCCGAATCCGAAACTCTCGACATACTGCTTCCAATGCGAAAAACCTTCCTGCGTGTTGCTGTACTTCGGATTGTCGATTATGGCTCGGAAGACATAGCAGAAATACGAGTTGCAAGAAGTCATCAGCGCGTGGTCCAGGTCGAGCGGGCTCGAATGGCCGTGGCAGCCCACTTTCAGTTTGCCGACGGTATAACCGCTGTTGCACGGATAGTAGGTATTCGGCGTGAAAACGCCTTCCTGCAAGCCTATGAGGCCGTTGACCAACTTGAATACCGAACCCGGCGGCTGTGGCGACATAACTGCGCGGTTGTACATCGGGCGGTAGGGGTCTTTCATTATCTCGTCATAATAGCGCCCGATTTCGGCCAGTTGCTCCGTCTTGATGCCGGGGCTTGAAATCATCGCCAGAATCTCGCCGGTAGAGGGTTCGATGGCCACCACCGAACCGACCTTGCGGTTCATCAGTTTCTCTCCGTAAGCCTGGAGGTCGCCGTCGATGGTCATCGTGATATCGGTGCCTGCGACGGCCTGGCGGTCATATTCGCCGCCCATATAGTGCTCCCGGACGCGGTTATGCACGTCGCGCAGATAGATCGAATAACCCTTTTCGCCGCGCAACTGCATTTCATAGGCCTCCTCCATTCCCGTACGGCCGGCATAGTCGCCGCTCCGGTATTCTGGATGCTCGCGGATGAAATCGGCATCCACTTCCGAGAGGTAGCCGACCAGGTTGCCCGCGGCCTGGTAGGGATAGGTTCGCGTGGTTCGCGGCGTTGCCGAAAAACCGGGGAACATAAAACTTTTCTCCGCGAAAATGTGGTACTGCTCAGCCGGCACCTGCTTGAGCAGGGTGAGCGTCTGATAGCCGATGCGACTGCGGTAGAGGCGGTATTCGCGGAATTTGAAATGCATAAACGCCGTGTCCAGCCCGAAAATCGTACAGAATTCGACCGTGTCGAACGGCGGCATATCTCGCGGCGTGACCATTATGTCATAGACGATTCGGTTGCCTACGAGAATGTTGCCGTAGCGGTCTTTCAGCAGGCCGCGGGCGGGGTAGCGGATCTCATATTTGAGGGCGTTGTTTTCCGCGGTAACGCGGTAGCGCGTGTTGAGGACCTGCAGACAGAATAA
>CAMZIP010000083.1 GCA_947307265.1 uncultured Bacteroidales bacterium
CCTTGCCGATGATGATACCCGGACGGGCGGTGTGGATGGTGACGGTGATGAGCTTAAGGGTACGCTCGATGACGATCTTGGACAAAGAAGCCTTTGCAAGACGTGCGTCGAGATACTCACGGATCTTTGCATCCTCAAGGATGCGCTCCGGATACTGACCGAACCAGTTGGAGTCCCAACCGCGGATGATGCCTACACGATTGCTGATAGGATTAGTTTTCTGTCCCATATTATGCTTCCTCCTTTACCGGTTTGGTTTCCTGTTTCTTGGCAGCAACGATGATGGTGATGTGGTTGCTGCGCTTGCGAATGCGAGCTGCGCGGCCCTGAGGGGCGGTGCGGATGCGCTTCAGCGTGCGACCTTCATCGACCATAACGGTCTGTACATAGACATTGCCATTTTCCAATTCCTTGCGGTCAGCTTCATTCTTGGCCTCCCAGTTGGCGATGGCGCTGCGAAGCACCTTCTCCATACGGAGCGAAGCCTCCTTCTTGGAATATTTGAGAATATCCAAAGCCTTGTTGACTTCCACGCCACGGATGATATCTGCGACAAGGCGCATCTTACGCGGTGAAGTGGGAACGTCATTCAGCTTTGCAATAGCTGTCTGCTTTTTGATTTCTTTCAGCCTGTCGGCCATTTCTCTTTTACGCTTTCCCATTGTAATCTCCTCTTTTATTAACGATTACCGGAGTGGCCCTTGAAGGTGCGGGTCGGAGCGAATTCTCCGAGCTTGTGGCCAACCATATTTTCTGTCACATAGACCGGAATAAACCTGTTGCCATTGTGAACAGAAATCGTGTGTCCTACGAAGTCAGGGGAGATGACGCTGGCGCGGGACCAGGTCTTGATGGCCTCTTTCTTCATTGTGCCTTCATTCATTGCAAGCACTTTCTTTTCCAGACTTTCCTGGATATAGGGACCTTTTCTAAGTGAACGACTCATTGTTTTTCAGTTTATTCCGTTATTTATTTCTTCTTTCGATGATGAACTTGTTGGAGTTCTTCTTCGGGTTACGGGTCTTGTAGCCCTTTGCAGGCAGACCCTTACGGGAACGAGGGTGTCCGCCGGATGCGCGGCCTTCACCACCACCCATCGGGTGATCAACAGGGTTCATCACAACACCACGGTTACGAGGACGACGGCCCAGCCAGCGCTTACGGCCAGCCTTACCGTGAGACTCGAGGTTGTGGTCAGTGTTGGATACGGTACCGACCGTTGCACGGCAGGTGACGAGCACGAGGCGGGTCTCACCCGAAGGGAGACGGAGCACTGCGTGTGAACCTTCACGTGCGGTGAGCTGTGCGTAAGCACCGGCGCTGCGAGCCATAGCTGCACCTGCACCGGGACGGAGCTCGATGTTGTGAACGAGGGTACCGAGCGGAATTTCTGCAAGCGGGAGGGTGTTGCCGATTTCGGGAGCGACGCCCGAACCGGAAGCGATTACCTGACCCACTTTGAGTCCGTTGGGAGCAATGATATAACGTTTCTCACCATCTTCATACACAACCAGTGCGATGCGTGCCGTACGGTTGGGGTCGTATTCGATGGTCTTGACGGTTGCGGTGTACTGATCCTTGTCACGAAGGAAGTCGATGACACGGTACATACGCTTGTGGCCTCCGCCGATGTAGCGCACGGTCATCTTACCCTGATTGTTGCGGCCGCCGCTCTTGCGGATGGGCTTGAGCAGTGACTTCTCAGGAGTCGTGCAAGTGATCTCTTCGAAGGTGCTGATCACCTTGTGTCGGGTACCGGGAGTTACCGGTTTGAATTTACGTACTGCCATAGCGCTTAAATGTTACTGTAGAAATCAATCTTGTCCTCGCCGGCCAGGGTCACGAATGCCTTCTTGTAGTGATTCGTACGACCCACAGCCAGACCGGCCTTAGTGTAGCGGCTCTTGCGTTTGCCGTGGTAGTTGACGGTGTTGACATCCTTTACGGAGACGCCGTACATCTGCTCGATTGCCTTCTTGATCTCGATCTTGTTGGCAGTCTTCTCAACGATGAAACCGTAACGATTCAATTTATCGCCCTGAATCGTCATTTTCTCGGTTACTATAGGCTTGATAAGAATTCCCATCGTTTCGGTTTTATTTGCGTCTATCCGCGATGATGTCCTGAACGCCGTCTACCATCACGATGTGGTTTGCGTGAAGCAGCACAAAAGTGTTGATCTCGTCCACCGTGATGACCTTAGCTTCGGGGAGGTTGCGGGATGACAGGTAAATATTCTTGGAATTTGCAGGAAGCACAACGAGGGTCTTGCGGCCGTTAGCCTTGAGTGCGTCGAGGATCTTGATGAAATCCTTGGTGCGAGGCTGCTCCATCTCGAAGGGTTCGACCATCGTGATGGCACCGTCCTTTGCCTTATAAGTGAGGGCAGAGAAGCGTGCGAGCTGCTTTACTTTCTTGTTGAGCTTGAAGTTGTAGTCGTGAGGCTTGGGTCCGAAGACGCTACCGCCGCCAACATAGATGTTGGACTTGATGCTGCCGTGGCGTGCTCCTCCGCCGCCCTTCTGGCGACCCATCTTCTTGGTGGAGAAGGCCACCTCGCTGCGGTCCTTAGACTTGTGGGTACCCTGACGCTGGTTAGCGAGGTACTGCTTTACATCGAGGTAGATAGCGTTATCGTTCGGCTCGATTGCGAAAATGGCATCGTCCAGCTCGGCTTTGCGGCCTGCGAGGGTGCCGTCGATCTTGTAAACATCCAATTGCATAACACTAGTCCTCCAAAATTACATAAGAACCCTTGGCGCCGGGAACGGAGCCTTTGACGATGATAAGATTGTTTTCAGGGACGATCTTGATAACCTGAAGGTTGAATACCTTCACGCGCTCACTGCCAGTGTGTCCTGCCATACGCATTCCCTTGAAGACGCGGGAAGGCCAGGAGGATGCGCCCATTGAACCGGGGTGACGGAGACGGTCGTCCTGACCGTGAGTCTGGCCGCCGACACCGCCGAAGCCGTGACGCTTTACAACACCCTGGAAGCCCTTACCCTTGGAAGTACCGACAACGTCGACCCACTGGGTTTCACCCAGGACGTCGTTTACGGTAAGTACATCACCAAGCTTAAGTTCGCGGCCGAAGTCATTCTTGAACTCGACCAACTTACGCTTGGGCGTGGTTGCTGCCTTTTCAAAGTGGCCCTTGAGAGCCTTGCTGGTGTGCTTTTCTTTCTTTTCGTCATAGGCAAGCTGTACAGCGGCATAACCATCTTTCTCAACTGTACGAATTTGCGTAACAACACACGGACCAGCCTCAATTACAGTGCATGGAAGATTTTTTCCCTCGGCACTGAACACGGAAGTCATTCCGATTTTTTTTCCAATTAATCCAGGCATTTGGTTGTTAATTTGGTGTAAAATAATATGTTAAAAAGCGACCGCATTTTTGCGGGGCTGCAAATGTACGCTTATTTTTTCAAATGACCAAATTCTTTTATTTTTCTTTGCACCAGCGGTCAAGCCAGTCAAAGATCTCACGCCACCAGTGAACAGCGTTCTGCGGCTTGAGGATCCAGTGGTTTTCATCCGGGAAGAGAACCATCTTGGAAGGCACTCCCAGCATCTGTGCGGTATTGAATGCCGCCATTCCCTGATCGACGGGCACGCGGTAGTCGAGTTCGCCGTGAGTCACGAGGATCGGGGTATCCCAGTTGAGGGCTTTCTTGTGTGCAGAATTTGCATAGTGACGCATTGCAGCGGGGTTTTTGCTCCAGGGCGAGCCGGCCATATATTCGCCGGGACGGCGGCAACCGCCGTTATCCCAGTCGGGGAACCACATTTCCTCGGTCTCCATATACATATGTTCCTGATTGAAGATACCAGCGTGTGCCACGAATGCTGAGAAGCGCTTCTGGTGAACACCTGCCAGGTAATAGACCGAGAATCCGCCGTAACTTGCGCCGATGGCCGCAATCTTGCCGACATAGTGCTCCTTGCAGATATCGTCGGCCGCCGCCAGGTAATCCTGCATATTGAGGCCCATATAGTCGCCGGAGATCTGTTCGCACCATTCCTGGCCCGAAGAGGTCGTACCGCGACGGTTGGGCAGGATTACGACATAGCCCTGGGCTGTCAGGAAACGATAGTTCCAGCGGGTTGACCACGCCTGGGTAAATGCGCCCTGGGGACCGCCGAGGCAGACCATAATGGCAGGATACTGCTTGCGGAAATTGAACTGCGGCGGGTAGAGCACCCAGCTGTGCATCTGCTTGCCGTCCACGGTCTTGATCCAGCGCTCGCGGATATCGATGGGCTTGAGGGCTGCGATAAGTTCGTCGTTCTCGTGGGTGATGACCGTCTCTTCATCTCCGCCTCCTGCAAGGTTGAACGTCACAAGTTCGGTGGGGCGCAGCATAGATGCGCGCTCCGCTACGAGCATATCGTGACCGACCATCTTGGGATGAGCGAAGTTGTAAGTCTCGACCTGATTGCCGCTGACCTGCGAGATATTTGCTCCAAGAGTAGCCTCAAAGATGCGCGTGCGTCCGTCAACTGCCGCATCGAAGTAAAGGAAGTCGCAGGAAGGATGCCAGACGGGATTCTCGGCATTGTAGATGAATGATTTGCTGAGATTGCGCTTTTCGCCGGTCTCGAACAGCATCACGAAGAGGCGGGACTGGTCGGCCTCGTAGCCGTCGCGGTCCATACTCAGCCAGGCGATCCAGCGGCCGTCCGGGCTGAATACGGGGTTGGTATCATAACCCGGCATTCCTTCGGTCAGGTTCTGCGTCTCGCCGGTCTCTATATTATAAAGGTAAATGTCGGTGTTGGTGGAGAATGCATAATCGCGGCCGGTCTTTTTGCGGCAGGAATATGCGATATACTTGCTGTTGGGGCTGAAATCGATCTGCTCCAGGCCGCTGAAGGGCATTGTGGGCAGTTCGAACGGTTCGCCGCCGAGGAGATCCACTCCTTCGCCGAGTTTCTCACCGTCGAAATCAGCCAGATACGTATGAGGAATATCCTCTACGAAGTGGTCCCAGTGGCGGTACATCAGACCTTCGATGGTGCGTGCCGTGGATTTGGGCAGGTCGGGATAGATTTCGCCGGCCTTCTTTGCTACCTTGAAATCCTTGACATAGACGAGGCTGCGTCCGTCGGGAGCAAGCTTGAACTCGCCGATGCCGCCTTCGACATCGCTGACCTTGCGGCGGTTGGAGCCGTCGGCGTCCATTACCCAGATCTGACCCTCATAGAGGAATGCAATCTGGCGGCCGTCATTGATCCAGCGGGCGTTGCTTTCGCTCTTCGGAGTCTTCGTGATGCGGCGGCAGTCGCTGCCGTCGATTCCTACGATAAACAGGTCGCGGTTGCTTCGGTTCTCCTCGACGGAAGTGTAAGTCACGCCGTAGAGGACTTCGCGGAGGTTGGGAGATACCTGAGGGTCGCTGATGCGGCCGATGCGGAGCACCGTCTCGAAATCGAGATGTCCGTCAACGATCTCTTCCGGAGTGAGTTTGTCGATCACCTTGTCGGAACCGTTATCCGTCGTGGTGCAGGAGGAAGCGAGTGCTGCCATTATCAGAACAAAAGAAAAAATGCGTTTCATATAATGTTTGTCTTGTTAATCTTCTTCATATCCATAACCGTATTCGATGCCCTTGAGCTCGTAAGGGACACCGCGGCTCATCCAGATCGGCATCGGCTCGCCCTTGAGGTAGTAGCCGAAGAACTGTGCGAGACGGATGCTCAGGTCCTTGCAGTTGCG
>CAMZIP010000084.1 GCA_947307265.1 uncultured Bacteroidales bacterium
AGTTCAAGTCAACCGGTGACGTCAAGGTCGGTGCAAACAACATCTGCACTGTCACCATCAGCGATACCGATCACCCGCTGGCAATGATTCTCGGTACCTACACCGCTACAGGTGAGGGTTACTGGGATGGCGTTTACAGCTGGCCTATGGAGTACAAGAAGGACGCATCCGACGTCACGAAGGTTTGGATCGACAACATCTTCGGCAACAGCGGCTGGTCTGGCGATGATACTATGTTCTACGGCGTTGTCAACGACGAGAAGACCAAGATCACTGTCCCTCTTGGACAGGAAACCGAATACAAGTACCAGGGTACTACGGCTTGCCTCCTCTTGGGCTTCGACGGTACCGGTGGTTACGATGAAGGCAACATCGAGATCGAAATCAAGGATAACGGTGCTACCCTCCAGTTTGACAATGTTTTCGGACCTTCCCTCTACATCCCGGGCGCAGGCTACGTCAACATTATTCTGCCTGGTCTTGTCTGCAAGAAATAATTATAGACAATACCTTGTATCAAAAGGGGGAGAAATGAAAGTTTCTCCCCTTTTTTTCGTATATTCGTAATCTATAACCAAACCGTGCGCATTATGAAACGTACTGTCACTCTGATTCTTTTATGCCTAATGGCTGCAACTTGTTTCGCACAGGGCGAAATCTACACTTCCTGGCCGTATTATTATTCTGATTTCCAGGAGGGGACATTACTTCTTACGGGCGGCCGCAGGCACACCCGTCCGCTCAACGTACATCTGCTTGAGGGCAAAATTCACTTCATCGATGAAGGCGGCATCATCCGCGAAGCAGACAACGGCAAGATGATCAGCGCACAGATCGGCGACGATACCTACAAGCGTGTCGAGGGCCGCCTGATGCAGGCCCTTCCCGGCCCGGATGACAGCCATTTCATCGCAGTAAGCCGCACGGCCGACCTGCAGGCGCTCAATGAGACCGGAGGCGCATACGGCGTTTCTTCGACCTCCTCCTCAACTCAGAAACTTTCCTCGCTCGAGACATCGCAGGTGATCAATACGAGCCATATGGACATCCTCCAACACAAGGAGGACGGCACGCGCCTGAAGGTCAAGACCGAATATTATATCGTCCGCGGCCACGAGAGCATAAGGGCCACCAAGCGCGACATCAACAACAGCCTCGACAAGGAAGGCAAGGCCCGTTTCAAGGCCTTTCTGAAGGATCACAAGATCAACTGGAAAGATCCCGAGAGCCTGAAACAATTATTTGAATTCTACAATGACTGATATGAGAAGATACCTTCTTGCTTGCCTTGCAGCCGGAGCGCTGCTGGCATCCTGCACGGTTGAGCCGGTCAGGGAGGAGACCGTCAATACTCCCGACGGCGAACTGCCTGTCTCGAATTTCGAGCAGGGACACATCCGCGTGTACCTCGATGAGGAAATGACCCGTATCATCGAAGAAAATGACGGAGGAATGGCACTTACCAAGGCCGTCAGCGCACTGCCCGGCTTCAGGATGGAGCGTACGTTCCCCTATGCGGGAGAATTCGAGGCCCGCACGCGTGCCGCCGGCCTGCATCGCTGGTACGACGTATATTTCGACGAGAATATGCCCATTACCAAGGCGGGAGGCACGGTCGAGGATCTTTTCGCAGGATGCGAGATAGAATACCGCCCGATCACCCGCCGCGCTTATGACGAGACGGTGGTGGTCGTTCCTGTACCTGCAGAACCCGAGGAAAATGACGCTCTCTTCAACGATCCTATGCTGGAGCGTCAGTGGCACTATTATAATGACGGTCACTCCAGCGGAATGTCCGCCGGCTGCGACGTGAACGTGATGCCCGTCTGGAGCGAAGTCACCACGGGCGACCCGAACGTCATTGTGGCTGTCGTGGACGGCGGCGTGGACTATCACCACGAAGATCTTGCAGCCAATATGTGGCAGGATCCTTCCCGCACCAATGAATCGCACGGTTATAATTTCAAGGACCGTAGCTACACCATCCATCCTGAAGAGCACGGTACGCACGTGGCCGGCACGATCGCCGCCGTCAACAACAACGGCAAGGGCGTCTGCGGACTTGCCGGAGGCAACGCTGCCAAGGGCCTCAAGGGCGTGCAGATTATGAGCTGCCAGATCTTTGACGATTCTTCGGCAAGACAGAGCAGCGGAAACGGCGCATCCGCTATAAAGTGGGCCGCCGACCACGGTGCAATCATCGCTCAGAACAGCTGGGGCTATATCGACATTACCTACGTTCCCTCTTCGGATATTGCGGCTATTGATTATTTCAATGACTATGCAGGTTTTGACAAGGACGGCAACCAGGTCGGTCCTATGGCCGGAGGTATCGTGATTTTCTCCGCCGGCAACGATAACGACGATTTCGGCAGCCCCGCAGCATACGAGGGCGCACTTTCCGTAGCCAGCGTCGGAGCGGATTATATTCGAGCATACTACTCCAATTTCGGCGACTGGGTCGATATTATGGCTCCGGGCGGCGATGCCAAGAAGGGTTATCAGATTATGAGTACCCTCACCGACAACCGCTACGGCCTGATGCAGGGCACCTCTATGGCCTGCCCGCACGTCTCCGGTGTCGCGGCGCTGGTCATCTCCCAGTGCGGCGGTCCGGGTTTCACCCGCAACCACCTCTGGAACCGACTGGTCAATCTGGTACAGGATGTATCGGCATACAACCGCGGTTACGCGCTCGGCAGCGGTCTGGTGGATGCGGAAGCAGCGACTTCTTCCACCAGCAGCAATCCGCCGGCACCCGTCTCCGACCTGCAGGTTTCGCTCGTCAAATCCAATTTCCTGCAGTTCTCACTGACGGTCACCGCCAATCCTGACGGCGCGAAGGCCAATGGTTTCAATATCTACTACGACACTGAGCCGTTTACCGATACGAAGGGTATCTCCTACAAGACCTACAAGACCGGTTCACTGAAAGCCGGCGACTTCCTGCAGGACATTATCAGCCGCCTCGAATTCGATACGACATACTATTTCGCCTGCACCGCATTCGACCGCATCGGCAATTCCTCTCCCATTTCCAACCTGGTCAGCGTCAGAACGGGCTCCAATCACGCTCCGAAGATCACTACTTCTGACAACCTGAATTTCACGATCAAGGCTCACGAGCGCGTGCAGTTGACGTTCAACTATTCGGACGAGGACGGTCACGGTGTCCATTCGGAGATCCGTGCCGGTTCCAAGGCCGATACGCTGATGCCGATGGAAAAGAATTCATTCGTACAGAAAGTCGACGTTATAGGCAGTCTGGCGCCCGCAGGAACTTATACGACCGTCATCGAAGCTCTTGACGATTATGACCTCGGCACGCCGATCAGTTATACATATACCATTCTGCCAAACCACGGCCCGCAACTGATCAAGGAGATACCGGATATGCTTTTCTCCGGCAAGAACGAGGTTCACGAACTCAATCTCCGCGAGATATTCTCGGATCCGGACGGCGAGACGCTTACCTATCAGACAGAGTGCTCCGACAATGACGTACTCAATCTACACGAGCGTGAAGGCATCCTCTACATTACCACCCTCAAATACGGCAGCTGCTCCTGCAGCGTAACGGCAAAGGATGCCCTGGGCGAGACGGCGACGACTTCTTTCCGCACGCTGACGCGCGATGACAGCCGTCCTCTGGACATCTATCCTACCCAGGTGAAGGACGTTCTTCACATCCGCACTACCAGTGAGCAGCAGGTCCGCGTACAGATTGCCGGCACGGCCGGAAGCACGGTGCTCGACGTTACCGGTACCGCAACTCCTTTTAAGCCGCTGGATGTGGATCTCAGCGCCCTGAGCGCCGGTCCCTACTCCGTTATGGTTACTTACAACAATGAAGTCGAACTCCAAAATATAGTCAAGTTATGAGAAAGATAGTGCTCTGCCTTGCCGCTGTGGCAGGTCTGATGTTGTCCTGGAACGCCTCCGGACAGTCTTTTGGAGCGCTCGTTTATTCGGGTGACGCACGCGCGCTTGCTATGGGCGATGCAGTTTTCGGTATGCCGGATATGGCACTCTCAAAGATCCGCGCGGATATATCGTACGGTATGTGGCAGCCCTACGCGCTCAACAACAATGTTTTGGATTTCAAGGGACAGATGTCGCTCGGCAAGTCGTTCGGAATCCGCCTCGGCTACAGGCTCAACAGTATCGCCGCTTACGACGTGGTCGATGCCAACGGCAATTACAAGGGTGAATTCCGACCTTCGGAGAATTATTTCTCAGCCGGTGTCGCACTTCGCCTTGCAGATAAACTGTATATCGATGTGGACGGCCGCTTTATGAACGGCAACCTGGCAGATAACGTTTCGACCTCTGCATTTGCAACGGATATTACGGCACGCTATGCGACCAATAATTTCACTTTGGGAGTAGGCCTGGCAAATCTGGGCACTTCCTACACGGTTTCTGACGTCAATTATTCGCTGCCGCTCAACGTGCGTGCCGGAGGTTCGTACCGCCTGTTCTTCGGAGCAAAGAACTGCATCGCGCTTGGCGCTGACGTAGCGTATTTCCTCCCTGAGTCTTACAAGACTTTCATCGCCGATGCATCACTCGAATACAGTTTCGACCGTATGATTTTCGTGCGCGGCGGTTATCGCTTCTCTTCGGCGGCAGACAAGGTGCCCGGATTCGTTTCGATGGGTGCCGGTTTCCGCTTCAAGGGCGTCGAGTTCAATGCTGCATACCTGCTGGCTTCAGCCGGTACGCCGATCAACGGCTCGATGATATTCGGTCTTGCATTCTCTATGTAGAGATGATAGGGGTCTATGATTCTGGCGTCGGAGGCCTTTCCGTATGGAAGGAACTGAAGGCTTTGATGCCCGGAGAGGACTATACGTACTTCTCCGACGCCGCATTCTGCCCCTACGGGCCAAAGGACCCTTCTGTCATTATAGAGCGCGCGGATGAGATTGCGCGTATGCTTATCGGCCGGGGCGCCGAAATGATCGTGGTTGCCTGCAATACTGCTACTGCGGCTGCAATTGGCCACCTTCGCGCCACGTTCGATATTCCGTTTATCGGAATGGAGCCTGCCATCAAACCTGCCGCCCTGCATTCGGAGAGCGGCGTGGTCGGTGTGCTGGCTACCGCGGGAACGCTCAAAGGCCGCCTGTACCTCGATACGCTGGCTAAATTCGCCGCTGACGTTACGGTTATCGAACAGGTCGGCACGGGGCTTGTCGAGGCCGTAGAGCGCTGCGATTTCGATTCTCCGCAGGTTACTGCCCTGCTTCATAAGTATATCGATCCTATGATCGATGCCGGAGCGGATCATATCGTGCTCGGGTGCACGCATTATCCGTTCCTTAGCGAGACCATTGCGAGTATCGCCGGACCGGACGTGACCATTGTCAATCCGGCGCCTGCCGTTGCGCGCAGGGCTTGCGATGTCCTCTCGCACCTGCGTCCCGTTCGCTACAACGGCTCCGGCTCTACGGAGTTCCTTTCCTCCGGCTCCACCGCCCCGTTACTACAACTAGCTTCACGCCTATAGGCGCCCACACACCAGGCCGCGCACAGCCGCGGACTTCTTTGCAGGCTATAAAGAAAAAGGGTGATCCGAGGACCACCCTTTAACGTTTATGCGAAGCGGGATGTTAGAGAACGCCCTGCTCGAGCATTGCGGTAGCGACCTTCATAAAGCCGGCGATGTTAGCGCCCTTTACGTAGTCGATAGTGCCGTCAGCCTTGCG
>CAMZIP010000085.1 GCA_947307265.1 uncultured Bacteroidales bacterium
TGATGCGGCGAGGGAGAATCTTACCCTGCTCGTTGAGGAACTTCTTGAGGAACTCTGCGTCCTTATAATCAACATACTTGATGCCGGCCTTCTTGAAGCGGCAATACTTCTTCTTCTTGACCTCTACTGTCGGAGGGTTCAGAAAACGGATGCTGTCGTTCTGTGCCATTGTTAGTTCTCCTCTACGTTAGCGGCCTCGGCCTTGGGTTCGTTAAGTTTGTTGCGGCGACGCTCAGCATAAGCGATAGCGTGCTTGTCCATCGAGACAGTCTGGAAGCGGATGATACGCTCATCGCGCTTGAACTGAATCTCAAGTTTGTTGATGAATGCCGGCTCTGCCTGAAACTCGATCAGGTGATAGAAACCGGTGGTTTTCTTGTCGATCGGGTAAGCCAACTTCTTGAGTCCCCAATCTTCTTCGTACACGACCTTGCCGCCGTCCTCGGCGATCATACCGGTGTACTTGGCAACCGCTTCCTTCATCTGGGCTTCAGACAAAACGGGAGTTGCAATGAAAACGGTTTCGTACTGTTTTAACATAGTATTTAGTATTAATTAATCCTTCCGGTCTTTCCGAAAGGACCGCAAATGTAGTGATATTTATTGATTTGACCAAATATTTTCCATAAAAAGGGTGGCCCTCGAGCCACCCTTCATATTATAAGCTGACGAAACTATTCGGAAGTTACGCGCTCGAGCCACTTCACCATACCCAGCATTATACCCATAGATACGAGGCAGATGACGAGGAACACGCCCCAGCATTTCCAGATCGGCCAAGCATTCAGCATAATAGGGCCGACGAAAATGAACAGGTTACCGATAGCCGTTGCACCGAGCCAGAGGCCCTGGCAGAGACCGACCATATTCTTCGGAGCAACCTTCGAAACGAAGGACAGACCGAGCGGCGAGATAAAGAGCTCTGCCACGGTCAGGAAGAAATAGGTAACGACCATTACCCACGGAGCAGCCTTGGCAAGACCGAGGCTGATCATCTCTGCGGTGGTAAGTTCGCGGAACTCATCGCCGGACGGATAGTGGCTGACGATGGAGAAAATCATCAGGAAGAGATATGCCAAAGCGGCGATACCCATACCGAGAGCAATCTTACGCGGTGTGGACACCGGACGGCCCTTGCGTGCAAGCGAGCCGAAGAGAATCATAATGACAGGCGTAAGGATAATCACGAACAGCGGGTTCATAGCCTGCCAGATCTCAGCGGGGAGAGCCTTCGTCTCGACGAAGTCACGTGCGAAGACGGACAGGGACTGACCGTTCTGGTGGAACGAGAGCCAGAAGAAGATAGCGATACCGAGCACTGCGAACAGAGCTGCCATACGCTGCTTGATCTCCTTTGCCATAGCCTGCTTCTCTTCTGCGGTATATTCGACAGAATGAGCGGCGACCTTCTTTGCCGGCTGCGGGAAGCGCTTCTTGTTGACGAAGAAGATAACCAGCGAGGTGATCATTGCCAGTGCGGAAACGATGAATGCCCAGTGAACGCCGGTATTGAATACCTCTACATAGTCAGAGCATAACTTAGCCGTGTTGTCGAGGACTGCCGGATCGGAAACGGAAGCGGCGCTGGTCTCGATGAACTTCTGGCTGGTAGCGACTGCGGTATCACCTGCGATGAACTTGTGGCAAAGGCCTGCCATATCAGCATTGTAAATGAAATTGCTGCGGGAGAGCCACCACTTGCGGAGCATCGGGGCGATAAACGGAGCGATCACACCGCCGATATTGATGAACACGTAGAAAATCTGGAAACCGGAGTCACGCTTATCCTTGGCAATCTTGAGAGCCTCGGGACCCTGCTTTGCAGCTTCAGCCTCGAAATCATCGTACAGCTTGCCGACGAGAGCCTGGAGGTTACCCTTGAACAGGCCGTTACCGAATGCGATGCAGAGCAGTGCGATGCAGGTGAAGATCAGGATGCCCCACCAACCGCCGTTGCCGTCCACGACCATACCGTTGACCTTGCTGAAGAGAGGAATAGCCAGTGCGACATAACCGGCAGCCATAATGATCAGACCGGTCTGGATGGTACGGTTGTAATTCTGCGTACGGTCAGCGATAAGACCGCCGACGAGTGCGAGAATGTAGATACCGAAATAGAAGAATGAATAGATAAGACCGGCGGTACCGTCAGGCAGACCGAACTTCGAAACGAGGAAGAGCAGCAGCACGGCATTCATAATATAGTAGCCGAAACGCTCGCCCATATTGCTGAGGGCGGCTGCTACAAGTCCCTTCGGGTGTTCCTTAGCCTTGGTCAGGTAGAAAATAAGGAACGGCACTACGATGATCAGGATAAGGATCAGAAGCAGCAGGGTAAGGTTATTTTCCCACATATTGGCGAAAAAGCCCTTGGGTGCTGCAGTCTCGACCGGTGCAATCTCTGCCAACTCTTCGGCAACGGGTTCAGCGGTCGGCTCAACCTCTGCGACTGCGACCTCTTCGGTAGCCTCGACTACCTGCTCCTGTGCGAAAACCGTCTGGGTGCCGGCAGTAAAGACCATAACGGCGGTCACTGCCAAAAACATCAAAAATCTTCTCATAGGTTGTTGTTGAATATTAGTAAAATGATGATAAATCACATCTATATCACGACAAAGATAATAAAAATTGTTAAATTCGCCTTAAACTTGAAATACGAGCCGAAATGCATAATAAGAGTCTGTTCGTTTTGCTACTGTTGCTGCTGATGTTATTGACTTCAGCCTTTGCGACTTCCGCTCAGAATCCGGTCAATCCGGAAGGCACTGTCCGCTATTCTCTCCCCAACACCGTCGTCCATCTGAAGGTGACAGCGGTCCGCGAAGACTTCTTCGCAGGCCCATATGCGGCCTATGCCCGCAAATACCTCGGCACGGAAGCCGCTACCGAGAATTCTACGCGTTACAGCATTGCCGGAGTGGATATGGTTCCTTATATCGAAGCCGATCCCGCCCAGTCATTCACTGTCAAGTTGAATGCGAAACAGGCCGGCAGCAATAGTCTTCTGCAGTTCTGCGCACAGGGCATCATAGCATTGCCGGACGCATACAGGGGCAAGGAAGAGCCCTGGCGTTTCCCTACGGTTGCAGGCGGCGAGCGTTTCGCAGGCAAGGATGCCAGCGGTAACCTGACCAGCGCCACCACGACGCTCTACCATACGGTCAAGACCGCCGACGGTTTCCGCAAGGTTCCTGTCCAGCAGAGCGAAGTGGTCGAGAAGTCCCTCGAAAAGAAAGCTTCCGAGGCTGCGCAGATGATTTTCAATCTCCGCAAGACGAGGATTCAGATACTTACCGGCGATACCGATGCCACTTACAGCGGCGAAGCCCTGGGCGCTGCAGTAGCAGAGATTGCCCGCCTCGAAGCGGATTACCTGAGCCTCTTCTACGGCATTACGGAGACCTCGGACCAGGAAATGCATTTCGACGTGCTTCCGGTCAAGGACAAGCCCGGCCAGATATATGTGGCGTTCCGAATTTCCGAGACTGACGGCCTGCTGCCGGCAGACGAGATGGAAGGCCGTCCGGTGACTCTCGAATTCAAACTCGATAAAAAAGACAGTGTGTCCGCAGGCGAAGATTTTGCCGGCAAGGTACCGGTGCTTTATTACCGCGTCCCTGCGGTTGCCACCGTGCGCCTTATGGATGCGGGCGAAGCCATTCTCCAGACGCGTATGCCCGTCTATCAGCTCGGCCACGTATGCAGCTGGCCTCTCAAATGATTTTATTAATTCTCAATCATAACTACTATGACTATTCACGATCTTGAACCCAAAGAGGTATGGAAGAATTTCTATGCCCTGACACAGATTCCCCGTCCTTCCGGTCACACCCAGAAGGTTGCAAAATACCTTGTCCAGTTCGGCAAGGACCTCGGCCTGACGGCATTCCTCGATGATTGCGGCAACGTCATCATCCGCAAGCCCGCTACCAAGGGTATGGAAGGTCGCAAGGGTATCGTTCTTCAGGCACATATGGATATGGTGCCCCAGAAGAACGCAGACAAGAAGCACGATTTCACCAAGGATCCTATCGAGACGCGCGTCGTCAAGAAGGAAGACGGTGACTGGCTCTATGCAAACGGCACCACGCTCGGCGCAGACGACGGTCTTGGCGTAGCGGCTGCAATGGCTGTACTGGAGTCCAAGACTCTGAAGCACGGTCCTATCGAGGCTCTCTTCACAGTTGACGAGGAGACCCGTATGGTCGGCGCAAAGGCTCTCAAGCCCGGTATTCTCGAAGGCGACATCCTTCTCAACCTCGACTCCGAGACTGAAGGCGAACTCTATGTAGGTTGCGCAGGCGGCGTTGACGCCAATGTAAGCCTCAAGTTCAAGGAAGAACCGATGCCGAAGGGTTATTCAGCATTCCATATCAATGTCACCGGCCTTCGCGGCGGTCACTCCGGTATGGAGATCAATGAAGGCCGCGGCAATGCCAACAAACTTATGGCACGCGTCGTCCTTCCGATGCTCAAGGACCTCAAGGGTAAACTCGTAAGCTTTGACGGCGGCAATATGCGTAACGCTATTCCGCGCGAGGCTGATGCAGTTGTCGCAATCCCTTCAGAGAATAAGGCAAAGGCCGAGAAGATTGTAGCCGACACTCTTGCAACCGTCCAGCACGAACTTGCAGCAGTCGAGCCTACTATCTCCATCACCATCGCTCCCGCCAAGTCCCGCACGGTCATTGCCGGCCGCACCGGCCTGCGTTTCGTCCAGGCTATCTACGCTTGCCCTAACGGAGTTGACCGTATGAGCCTCGAGGTCAAGGATCTCGTCGAGACCTCCAACAACCTCGCAATCGTCAAGACTGGCAAGGGCGTCATCACCGTCCAGACTCTTCTCCGCGGCTCGAGCGACACCCTCAAGGCTGACCTCGGCGTAGCAGTCCAGAGCACGTTCGAACTCATCGGCGCGAAGGTTTACTTCGACGGAGCATATTCCGGCTGGACCCCGAACCTCAAGTCGCCCATCCTCAAGACTATGAAGGAGCAGTACAAGAAACTCTTCAAGAAGGAGCCTCAGGTGATGGCAATCCACGCCGGCCTCGAGTGCGGTATTCTCTCCGGTGCATATCCTCACTGGGATATGATCTCCTGCGGACCGACCCTCAAGTCTCCTCACTCTCCTGAAGAGCGTGCATACATCCCTTCGGTTGCAAAGTGGTGGGAATTCATCAAGGCAGTCCTTGCTGCGGCACCGACCAAATAACAGATGCCCGTATAAAAGAAAAACGGCCAACGAAAGTTGACCGTTTTTTTTGCTGTCAGTCGAATACCTATTCGGCAGGATTCATCACAACCGTGATGAAGTTGCCCTGTGCGAGCAGGTCTGCGACGAATTTCTGCACCTTTGCGGCAGTGATCTTGTTGATTACCTTCTCGGCATCCTTGTCAAGATCCAGGCCGGTGTTGTACTTGGTCTGGATACGTCCAGCCCAGTATGCATTGTTGATGCGGCGTTCGGGAATGCGCTTGAGCATATTGCCCTTGACCTTCATCAACTGCTCCTCGGTCGGGCCGTTGGCCGCGAGGTCTTCCAGTCCCTTGACTGCAAGTGCGCGGA
>CAMZIP010000086.1 GCA_947307265.1 uncultured Bacteroidales bacterium
GGAACTGCCTTCAACCCGCTGCGCAAGGAGAGTGCAACTGTCAACAAATAATAACAATTAATAATATCAACGATTATGTTAGCAACAATTCTCGGATTTACCGGCCTCGCACTGATGCTTGCGCTTGCCGGTATCGGATCTTCAATCGGTACGACCATCGCCGGCAACGCTGCTGAAGGCGCATTGAAGAAGAATCCCGAAAAGTCTTCAAGTTACATGATTCTCTCGGCAATGCCCGCTACCCAGGGCCTCTACGGTTTCGTAGCATTCCTGATGTGGCCCAAGGATATTGTCGTTATGGCTGAGAACGGCTTCCTGTATTTTGCAGTAGGTCTCGCAGTCGGTGCAGTCTGCCTCTTCTCCGCTATCCGCCAGGGTCAGGTTTGCGCAAACGGTATCGTAGGTATAAGCCAGGGACACGACGTCCAGACCAATACTATGATCTACGCTGCGCTTCCTGAGTTCTACGCAATTCTTGCGCTGGTCGCAGCACTTATGATCTAAACTAATTCTTCTCCGAGTACGAGAGATTGTAAGTAGTCTTGGCCAGGACGGTCGTCCCACGGTACAGGGCTACATCGTACGAGAGAGTAAATGAGCCGGAATGCAGGCCCTCGGGCAGTATTCCGGCTTTTATTTCGTTCACCAGATTATCGACGGCCTCGATTACCTTGAGGTAGGAATTCTTTGCGATATAGTCTTCGTACGCCAGTGCGGAGTCTTCATCATCTCCTTCCCAGTCTTTCTGCCAGGTCCTGTTGTGGACGACGGCAAGCGAATTCATTCCCGATTCGAGCTGGTTGGCGAGGCTGAGAATGTCACCGCTCGCGTTGACGTTGCGGGAAGTCTGGGTGAGCATTAGGGTGTAGGTGGCAGTGCCCTGCTGGCTTGGCAGGCAGGCGCTGATGCAGAGCGCCGAAACCGCGATCAGGAGGATGGATGTGAGGCGTTTCATTATCTGACTTTTAATATTGTTTCGAGTTTGCCGAGGAATTCGGCGCGGTTGCGCCGGTTGGCTTCTTCCGTATATCTGAGCGTGTTGTTGAAATTGTCCATATAGGCCATTTCGAGCATTATGCCGCCGCCGACTATACCAGTGACGTAGCAGCCTTCGATGATCTGCCATACGGTAAATGCGGCCGAGGCAGCTTCGGTTATGAGTGCGCCGAATCCTTCGCGCGTATGGCCGGCAAGTGCCTGGCCCAACGGCGGCAGGAATGAAAGTGCTACTGCGGCCTTTTGGCTCGTATAGCGCGGCTTATGCCGGTAGAGTTCTTCTATCTGTAGCATCGCCTCGTCCTGCCTGTCGCTCGGGAATGCCTGCTCGATATAGTTTTTGGCGTATGCCTTGGAGTCGTCGTACCGCCTGTTGGCGGCAAATACCAGTGCGTCCAGCGCCAGATGCTGCCAGTCGGTATCGGTCGAATCGATGCAGCTCAGCGCGCTCTCCCAGTCCTCCGAGCCGTAGTAGGCTTCTTCCTGCAGCAGTCTGTAGGTGCGCAGTTGCCCTTCGTCAAGCAGCCAGGCCTTGATATGGGCCAGCGTGCTTGAGGCGGCCTGCGGCTCTTCGGCATCCAACTGCACGCGAGCCTTCTCGAGCAGCATCGCGTTGGCCGAGGTCGGTTCTTCTGCGTAGTACGCTTCCCGTTGCAGCAGCGCAGCCTTCAGCAGGAGGCCGTCGCTTTGCGCATCAGCGGAAAAACATACGCAGAGGAATATGGATATGATAGAGAACAGTCGCATTTTGCGCATTCTGCAATTCTTCGTAGTATAGTGATACGGAAACGTAGCTTCCGTAAATGTTTGCTATGTAAAATACTCCCGTGAGCGAGCCGAAAAGAATGGTTTTCCAATTCTTCGGACCGTACTTGATCCAGTTTTCGGCGGTCACGGCGGCCATTGTTCCGACGCTCAGGAACGAGGCTATGCCCTCTCCCAGCCTTCCGGCGTAAATCTTGCCTGAGCCGGGTATGACGGCTGACAAAAGTCCCGCCACCACTGGGCTTTTGCGCGGCTTTAGGTAGCGTTCTTCGTAAATGTACTGCAGCGTCTCTTCGGCCTCTTTGAGGCGAAAATCTTCGCAGCGGAAATCGGTTGCTGCCGCAAGGTATGAATCCCGGTCATCTTCGAGCAAAGCGATGCCCGCTTTCTGGAGAGACGCGAGTTCGGTCATACTGCCAGTATATCCTTCGAGTCTGTCTCGGCCGCTTTCGAACCGTTTCAGGTGCGAGTCGCAGACCACTCCGTAGAACAGCGATTCGTCGTACCAGGCGGAACTGTTGCCGACTCGGCCGAAATAATCTCCTGCCGCGGCGAGATCCTTGAAGTTGAACAGCACCGTGCCGCAGAGATAGTCAAGCGTATCGGAGGGAAAGTAAATGCCGGAGGAAAGCAGTGCTGCCGCATCTCCTTTGAGGTCGCTTTCTATGAGATAGCGGATGAAGTCCAGGTCCTGTCCGGCGCTCCATTCGGATTTGCCTTCAGGCAATGTGAGGGGTATGTGAGGCTTGATTTCCGGGAGGGAGAACGGATCTTCGAAGTTGTGCCGTCCGGCATTGCCGATCCTGCTGAAACGAGTCAGCGAGTCGAGAGTCCACAGCGGCCGCGCCAGGGAAGACTGCGCACCTGCTTCAAGCGCAAGTGTGAGCAGAATGATGATGAGGCACGCGCGTCTCATATTATTTCGGAGAGGTGGGATCGGTAGCCACGCGGGCGTCTGCCGGTACCTGGAAGTCGAAGAGCGGATCGTTGACGTCCACTTTTATATCCGAATATGTTGTCCGTGTGATGACGGAGTCTTTGCCGTTGTAATCGATTGCAGTGACGTGCCCGGGCATCGTGAACCTGGGCTGGCTTACGTACTGCGTGAAATAGGTCTTGGAGACCACTTTGCCGCCCGCGTCGATGTAGGCGACATAAATTGGAAGAAAGTTGCGTGTTACCAGGGTGACAGTCGGAATGCGGCCTGTCTCATTTGAGCGGTAGGTTTTGCGGACGATGCCGTCGCCTTCATTTTCGCTGGAGACAATCTTGTACCCGTAGTACACGAGGCCGAGGTCTTCGACACGGCCTGAAAGGAAGAGGTAGATCAGTTCGTCCTTGTTGCTGAGATAGTCGCGGACTTCGTTGAGAACTTCGTTGGTCTCGGGCAGATAGATCTGGGCCTCGCCTTTGGGATTGGTGATAAGGTAATACTTGTAAGGAGAATTGAATACGGTCACCATTCGCCCGCTTGAGTTGCAATACAGGTGTTTGGTGACCGTAGTCTTTTTCCCGGCTGAAACCGACTGGACCGTGGCGACGGCGGAAACCCGCTTCTGGGCGTCCGCCGTGCCGCAGGCCAGTATAATCAGCAGGACTGCCGGCAAAATATGCCTTAGGCAGTTCGTCATGCCCACATAAGCAGTTTCGGGTTGTTGTAGTATTTGCTGAATCCGCGTCCGTCAATTAGGGCGATCAACTCGACAACGAAGTCAACTGTGACGATGACCTCACCTACGATAACGAAGTTCAGGAGCAGGTACCAGAGCCACATCAGAGTGGTGGATCCCATATACATACGGTGAACACCGCACCAGCCGAGGAAGATTGTGAGGACGAATGCTGCACCGTCGCTCTTCTGCTTGACTGCAGGGAGTGCCGGAGTAGCGGGAAGTGCTGCAGGGAATTCTGCATCGACTGCGGTGCCGACTTCTACAGCGTTTTCAATGACTGCGTCGATTGCGCTTTCGTTGAGCGAATAGTCAGCAGCGTTTGCCGCAAAAGAGATTGCGAATACGGCTACGAGAACTGTTAAAATTTTCTTCATTGTTGATAAGGTTTTGAGTTTAACGTTAAATCCCTGCTAAGTTAAGTAAAAAATCGGTCTGGAGTACATTTTATCGGAGAAAAACGGGATAAATTCGTACCTTCGCGGTGCAATACTATGTATCATAGCATTATGGGTCGCAGAAAAAATAAACCGTTTCTCGAAGGTGTTTTAATAGAAGCCGTAGCTGCGGAGGGAAAATCTCTCGCGCATATCGATGGCAAGGTGCTGTTCGTACCGCAGACAATCCCCGGCGACGTGGTTGACGTTCAGGTGGGACGCGTGCGCAGCGGGTATATGGAGGGACGGATGGTGCGGCTCGTCGAACCTTCTCCGGACCGTATCGAGCCGTTCTGCGAGCATTTCGGCATCTGCGGCGGCTGCTCCTGGCAGTTGCTCCCCTATCCTCTTCAGCTGCAGTTCAAGCAGCGTCAGGTGGAGGACCAGTTGCGCCGCATCGGCCATCTGGAACTTCCGGAAGTGAGCTCCATTCTCGGTTCCGAGGCTACCCGCGAGTATCGCAACAAACTGGAATATACGTTCTCTCGTCGCCGCTGGATACTCGACGGCGAGGAGCCTGATGCGCTTTCGGCCGAGGAGCGTTGCGGTCTGGGTTTCCACGTGAGCGGAATGTTCGACAAGGTGCTGGATATCCGCCGCTGCCACCTGCAGCGTGAGCCTTCCAATGCCATCCGGCTTTTCGTGAAGCAGTATGCCCTCGAGAATGGTCTGTCTTTCTTCGACCTTCGGGCGCAGGAGGGTTTCCTTCGCAATCTGATGGTGCGTACGGCTTCGACCGGCGAGGTTATGCTTCTGGTCGTCTTCGGTCCGGATGCGGCTTCAATGCCCGCAGAACGCGAGGCTCTGCTGAATGCTGTTGCCGACCGTTTCCCGGAGATAACTTCGCTTTATTTCGTTGTCAATAGCAAGGGCAACGATTCGCTCGACGGCCTGTCCTGCACTCTGTTCCGCGGTGCTGATGCCATTTATGAGCGAATGGAGGATCTGCGTTTCAAGATTGGTCCGAAGTCGTTCTATCAGACCAATTCTGCGCAGGCGTACCGTCTTTACAGCGTGGTGCGTGATTTCGTCGGTTATGGCGATTCGATTCCTGCTGACGGCCGCAAGCCGCTGATTTATGACCTTTACACCGGCACCGGTACCATCGCGCTGTTCCTTGCGCGGCTGGCTTCGAAGGTTGTCGGTATCGAATATGTCGAGGAGGCTATCGCGGATGCCCGCGTCAATGCTTCTGTCAACGGTATCGATAATTCGGTCTTTTTCGCCGGCGATATGAAGGATATCCTGACGGCTGATTTTATCGCATCGCAGGGACGGCCCGATATCGTGGTGCTCGATCCGCCGCGTGACGGCATCCATCCGGACGTGGCTGCAGTTCTGCTTGAGGCTGCTCCGCAGCGAATGGTATATGTGAGTTGCAATCCTGCTACGCAGGCCCGTGATCTGGCCATCTTCGCTCCGCACTACGACATTCTGCGCGTCCAACCCGTGGATATGTTCCCCCACACCACCCACATCGAGAACGTCGTCCTCCTTCACCGCAAATCATAGCCGGCTCTTTCCTTGTCTTGCCCGACCTTAATCGGACATCTTGAACCGCCAGCTTATTTTGCTCCGCACGGAAAGCAGGCTTTCGCTTTTATGTCTTACCTACCCAGACTGGT
>CAMZIP010000087.1 GCA_947307265.1 uncultured Bacteroidales bacterium
CAGAGTTCTTCTCATTCGGTACCAACGACCTTACCCAGATGACCTTCGGATTCTCCCGCGACGACGTCGGAGCATTTATGAAGGACTACCTCGACAACAAGATTATCGAGCACGACCCGTTCCAGATTCTGGACCGCAAGAGCGTCGGTTATCTCGTAGAGATGGGTCTCAAGGGCGGCCGCAAGACCAACCGTCACCTCAAGGTCGGTATCTGCGGCGAGCACGGCGGCGAACCTTCGTCAGTCGAGTTCTGCTACAAGATCGGTATGAATTACGTCTCCTGCTCGCCTTTCCGCGTACCTATCGCACGTCTGGCAGCAGCACAGGCAGCAATTCAGAACAAATAAATGAAATTTGCCGAAGGCAGTTTTGTTACCGCTATAAAGGGATACCTCATCGGGGCCGCTAACGTGGTCCCGGGGGTTTCCGGCGGGACATTTGCACTGATTACGGGCATCTACCAGAGGACCATCGACGCGCTCAGCGCAGTCCTCTCGCTCAAATCCTGGAAGCTGCTCTTCGGCGGCCGTGGCCGCGAATTCTGGAAAGCCATCGACGGCGGTTTTCTGATCGCACTGGCCATCGGCATCGTAGTCAGCGTGTTTACTCTCGCACGTCTGATCACCTTTACTCTTGCGAACTACCCCGTGGAGACCTGGGCTCTCTTTTTCGGACTGATCCTGGCCTCCGCGTGGTTTATGTTCGCCGACCTTCTGCCCCTGCGGCTGAAGGACATTTTATTTGCCGTCGCGGGCATCGCTGCGGGCGTCGTGATCTGCACGCTCTCGCCCACCAGCACTCCCGACAGCCCGTGGTTCCTCGTGATCTGCGGAGCCGTCGCCGTCAGTTCGATGATACTGCCCGGCCTGAGCGGCAGCCTCGTTCTGGTGCTGCTCAGCAAATACGAATTCATCCTGAATGCCGTCAATACTCTCGACATCCCGACACTGCTCTTTTTCGCAGCGGGCTGCGTAGGCGGCATCCTCGCATTTTCAAAGTTTTTGCACTGGCTGCTGGCCCGTTTCGAGAGGCCCACGATGCTCGTACTTCTGGGCTTCGTGATAGGTTCGCTGGTGAAGGTCTGGCCCTGGTCCAACCCCGAAGCAATCGCAGCTTCCCAGGGTGTTGAGATCGTCGCTCCCAAGGGGCTTGCGAGTTTCGGAACTCTCTCCGGCCTCGGGCTGGAACTGCACATTCTGCCCGCCGTTCTCTGGTGCGCGGCAGGCATCGGCGCTGTCATTCTGATCGAATATCTGAGCCGCCGAAGCAGTAGCAAGCAATCTAAATAAGAGGTTTAATTGCTCTATCGTAAATGCCTGAGATATAGGCAAGGAGCATACCGTAATTAACGACCTTCAGGCCGCTTTCCACGACGTATGCTATGCGGTTGCGGAGCTGTCTCGGAGTGACCATACAGCCGCCGCACTGGACCGCCAGGGCATAGCGCGAAAGGTCTCCTTCTATCGGATCAAGACCGCTTACCATCTCGAATTCGAGCTTGCATCCGCAATGCTTTTGCAGCAAATTAGGAATCTTGACGCGCCCGATATCTTCGCAATTTGCGTGATGCGAACAGGACTCGAGCATCAGCACCCGGTCTCCGTCGCGGAGCCTTTCGACTGCCTTGATTCCCTCACGGAAAACGTCAAGGCTTCCGGTACTCCGGGCCAGCAGCATACTGAACGAAGTGAGGGGAATGCTCTCCGGCACGATGGCCGCCACGCGGGCGAATACCTGACTGTCGGTAACGACAAGTGCAATCTGTTTACCGTTGGTTTCGATCTCTGCGGCGAGCTGCTCCTGCTGCACTGCCTGCGCCACCCCGCCGTAGTCGAGAATGCTGCGTATGGCCATCACCTGCGGCAAAATGAGACGGCCTTCGGGAGCCTCGCTGTCAATCGGACATACCAGCAGGATATGCGCTCCGGGCTTGACCAGTCCGTCAAACATCGGCCTCGGGCGAAGCAGTCCGTCCGTCAGTCGCGTGCGGATAGCCGAGGTCAGAGCGTCACGGTCTTCAATCGTTGCCTTACGGCACGAATACCTCTGCGGCTCTGCGCCGAAACGCTCGCACATCTTCGCTGCAAATGCCTCGTTCATCGGTTCCTCGTCTTCGCGGTTATGAACCAGCAGGAACGGCACTTCGCGGCGCTTGAGCAGCGCAGTGAGAGTTTCCGCCGCAGGCGGGAATTCATTGCCCGAAAGGACTATTATCCCCATATCGACCTGCTCTGCCGCCTGAAGGCTGCGTGCGACGCGTTCGCGGCCCAGTTCGCCTCCGTCATCGTCCAGTCCTGCCGTATCGATTACCGTGCAGATGCCGATGCCGGGCAGTTCGATGCGCTTGCGGACGGGGTCCGTAGTGGTTCCGGGGACGTCCGAGACTATCGCCACCTCCTGGCCGGAGAGGCTGTTGACGAGAGAACTTTTGCCCGCATTGCGGTTGCCGAAAATGCCTATGACGGTATTGCCCATAGAGAGAAATGTTTGACAGGCAAAAATACTCAAATCATTTCGTATATTTGCAGTTGTTACAAAAAAAGAACAAATGAAAAAGATTCTATTCCTTCTCTGCATCGTTCTGGCAGTCACCTCCTGCGGCGTTTCTAACCGCACTGCCGGCGATCGTCAGAAAGTCACTGTCGGCATCTGCAAGAACGGCTCGAGCAAGACATTTATCAAATATTTCACCAAGTGCGTCAAGGACGCCGGTGCCAAGCCGTACTTCTTCCCGGCATACGCTACCACCGACGAGATGGCACGGGAGTTCGTTTCCCAGGTGGACGCGGTCATCATTCCCGGCAAGGCCGGCGCGGACACCGCAGGACGCAGCAAGTACGACTACAAGGTCATCCGCGAAGCGATAGCGCAGGGCAAGCCGATACTCGGCATCTGCCTCGGACATCAGGAGATCAACGGCGTATATGGCGGCAAGATCGGCAGCATAGCAAAGTATCATCCCGACACGGAGATCAAGCATAAGGAAAAGGTAGATAATTTCAACAAGGGCATCAATACCGAGGCTCACGCCATAACGATCGACACGACTTCGAGGCTCTACGCCATCTACGGCCAGGAGCACGTGATGGTCAATACGAGCCACGGTTTCAGCATTACCACGCTCGGCGACGGCCTCAAGGTGGTCGCCACGGCGGATGACGGCGTGATAGAGGCCATCGAGGACAACAGCCACAACGTGATGGGCGTGCAGTACCATCCCGAGGCCCTCTACGGACGCCTGAAGCTCAAGAAGCACCTGCTTATCTTCAAGAATCTGGTAAAGGAAGCGCGTGAGACCAAGGCTGCACGTCTGGCCGCCGCTCCCGCCAAATAGTGCACATTCAATGACTACAGCACTTTTTCCGGGGTCGTTTGACCCCTTTACTCTCGGACATCTGGATGTCCTGCGTTCTGCGCTGAAGCTTTTCGACAAGGTAATTGTCGCAGTCGGTTACAATTTCACCAAGAAAGGCTTTTTCGAGCCTGAGGTGCGTGTGGAGATTATACGCAAGGCAACTGAGGGGCTCAAGGGCGTAGAAGTCCGTTCATATACCGGAATGACCATCGATTTCGCGCGCGAAATGGGCGTGACGTGCATCGTCCGCGGCCTGCGCACGACAACCGATTTCGAGTTGGAAAGCGTCATCGCTCAGGCTAACCGCAAGCTCGCCCCGGAGGTGATGAGCATTTTCATCCCTTCGAGCCAGGAGTATTCGTTTATCTCCTCGACTGTCGTGCGCGACGTGATAGTCAACGGCGGCGATGCGACTCCGTTCCTGCCGTCGAATATCAATCTTGATGATTACCGCAAGTAGATTACGCTCAATTCTTCTGGCTGCGGCCGTGCTCCTGTCCTCCTTCGGAGGCATTTGCCGGGCGCAGGAAGAGCAGCGCGTATTCAGTGGACTGGAGGAGTATTTCACCTCGCTTGAGACCGCCCCTCCGGACAGCATTATCCCGTGCATAGAGGCGCTCGTAGCCTCGGCCGACAGCAGTTCCAAGGCAAGTGTAGCGGGCGCGGCATTCGACTGGTTCAGCGCTTCTCCCGTGATGGGACACGACGCCGTGGCGGTGTATATCGCCGACCGGTGGTTCCTCGACCATACGCTCGAATGGCCCGATGCGGCGACGTTTCCCCTGCTCTACGCATACGCCGAGTTCAACAGGCAGTCGCTGATCGGGATGAGCGCGCCGTCGCTGGTAATGCATAGCCTGGACGGAAGGCAATATGACGTCCGCGAGTTCGTCAACCGCAATAAGGTGCTCTATTTCTATGACGACCAATGCAAGACCTGCCTGCAGCAGAGCCGCGAACTGGCGGAGTTTGCCCGCGGCTACAAGGGCTCTACGCTGTATATTTACGCAGTCAATACCGGTTCCGATCCGCTGGCCTGGGCCCGCTACGTGCGGGAGAATTTCGCAGGCGTGGCGGACAATCCCGACGTGCGGCTGATTCATCTTGCAGATCCGGAGGACAGCAACGATTTCCGTCGCAAATACGGGCTTCTCACGACGCCCGGAATGTTTCTGCTGGACGCGCAGAATGTGATTGTCGGCCGTCGGCTGGACGTGTCAGCGCTGGAAGAACTGCTGGGCCTCCAGAAGGATGCTTCGCGCACGCTCGGACGGCTCGTCGAGAGCCTTTTCGATAATCTCGGGCAGACCGATACCGCGACCGTAAGGATGGTGGCGGAGAGTTTTGTCGCCGAGACTCAGGACAATCCCCCGCTCTACCGGGATCTTTTCTATGCGCTTTACAATTATCTGCGAAACGGAATGTCGCTGGGCAGCCAGGAAGGTGCAGTTCTCGTTGCTGAGGATTATATGCTTGGCCGGAACGATGTCTGGAGCCCCGAGTTCCAGGAGCAGATCCGCGATGCGATTGCGCGCTGGCGGCTGAATCCGCTCGGCAGCAAGGCGACTCCGCTGGTGCTGCAGGATACTACGGGCCGTGAACGCAAGATGCTCAAGGGTTGCGCCCGCCGCACACTTCTTTTTTTCCATATCGTAGGCTGCGGTGATTGCCGCCGTGAGCATAAGGCGCTTCGCGAGAATGCCGCCCTGCTGAAGCGGAAGGGCGTCCGCGTAGTGTATGTGTATCTGGGCTTCAACCGTCAGGAGTGGCTGTCATTCGTTTCCGATAACCGGGACCTTGAGCGCTACGGCTGGAATTTCCTGAGCGACCTCGACGGCACCTCCGGCGTCCGCCGCCTCTACGACGTGCAGTACGTGCCCCGTATGTACCTCCTCGACTGCCGCAAGCGCATCAT
>CAMZIP010000088.1 GCA_947307265.1 uncultured Bacteroidales bacterium
GACATAAACGACAGTGCGGGCTGCCAATTCGGCAGCGTCGCTGAACGAGGTGACCTCCGAAGCGGCCACCGTGCGGGGACGGGACGCATTTTCGCGGGCGATGCCGTCTTTGATCGCAGCGGCCGCGGCATCATCTTCCGATTGCGCGGAAAGCCTGCGGTTTATGGTGTATTGGGAAACAAAATAAGCCGCGCACGCCGACAAAAGTACGCACAGCAGCAGGTAGAGAAATTTATGCTTCATATCTTCGTTTTTTCGCCAGAAAAATCAAAAGATATGCCAAGTTTTTATTAAATTTGTAGTCTGCAAATATGGCAGAAGCATACAGAAACAAATAAAGACAACGCAATATGAAATTCACAGTATCCAGCTCTGAGCTCCTCGACGGATTGGTATCGGTCTCGAAGGTCATTTCCAGCAAACCCGGACTCGCAATCCTCGAAAACTTCCTTTTGGAGTTGCAAAACAACACGCTGACCGTCACCGCTTCTGACGGCGACACCACCCTCCGCACCGTCCTCGAGATCCCTCAGGTCGATGAAGAGGGCCGCATCGCCATCCCCGCACGTCTGCTGACGGATTCGCTCAAGGAGTTCCCCGACCAGCCGCTGACGTTTGTCAACTCCGCTGACGACCAGGTGATGGACATCATCTGGGCAAGCGGTGCATCCAAGATTCCCTGCCACGATGCTGCTGATTTCCCGAAGCTTCCGGCCATCAATGCCACTTCCGACAGCCTTACCGTCGCGGCTCCCACCCTGCTCGAAGGTATCAACAATACCATTTACGCTACCGCGGAAGAGGAACTTCGCCCGGTTATGAACGGTATCTTCTTCGATATCGAGGCAGACCAGACCACGCTCGTCGCTTCCGACGCTCACAAGCTCATCTGCACCTCGTTCGCAGGCACCAAGGCTTCCCAGAAGTCCTCGTTCATCCTCAACAAGAAGCCCGCAAACATTCTGCGCAGCATTCTTGCAAAGTTTGACGGCGACGTCACCGTACAGTTCGACAACAAGAACGCTTACTTCTCATTCGGCGACAATATGCTGGTATGCCGCCTGATCGAAGGCATCTACCCTGCTTACCGCACCGTCATCCCGAAGAACAACATCAACAAGATGATCGTCGGCCGCTCCGAACTGCTCGGCGTAGTAAAGCGTATCGCCGTTTGCTCCAACCAGGTTTCCAACCAGATCAAGATCAAACTCTCCAACAACCAGGCTCTCATTTCCGCACAGGATCTGAGCTTCTCTATGTCGGCTTACGAGACCATCCCCTGCCAGTATGACGGCGAAGGAATGGAGATCGGATTCAAGGCTGCTTACCTGCTGGACATCCTCAACAACCTGCCTTACCGCACCATCAGCCTCGACCTCGCTGATCCTTCCCGCGCCGCTCTCATCGTCTCCGCAGACGAGGATGAGCCGGATGTGACCATCAAGGCCGTCCTGATGCCCGTGATGATCTAAGGCACAGCCTGAGAAGATATGCAACTCAATCTCAAGAACCCTCTCCTGTTTTTCGATATCGAAAGTACGGGATTGGACGTCGCACACGACCGCATAGTGGAGATCTCCATCGTGAAGGTCTCCCCTGTTGCCGGCGGCCCCAATAAAGTCGAAGTCAAAACGCGCCGCATCAACCCGGAGATGCACATTCCCGAGGAGGCGCAGGCCATTCACGGCATCAGTGACGAGGATGTCAAGGACGAACCGACATTCCGTCAGATAGCGAAGTCGCTGGCTGCTTTTATGAAGGGCTGCGATATCGCGGGATTCAATTCGTCGAGGTTCGACATTCCGCTGCTGGCCGAAGAATTCCTCCGAGCCGGAGTGGATTACGATTTCCGCAAGCGCAAACTGGTGGATGTCCAGACCATTTATCATAAGAAGGAACGCCGCACCCTCAAGGCTGCGTACAAATACTACTGCGGAGAGAATCTGGACAACGCCCATTCCGCGGAGGCCGATACGATGGCGACCTTCAAGGTGCTGGAGGCGCAGCTGGACCGCTACAAGGACGATGAGGAAGAGCCGCTGCTTAACGATGTCGATTTCCTGGCGAAATACTCCGCAGAGAAGGATATGATGGACTATGCCGGCCGCATCATCCGCAATGCCGACGGCGTCCCGGTATTCAATTTCGGAAAGCACCGCGGCAAGCCGGTCACCGAAGTCCTCACCAAAGAGCCGAGTTATTTCTCCTGGATGATGGAAGGCGACTTCACGCGTGACACCAAGAAGGTTCTCGAAGAGATTAAACTTTCGATGCGATGAACATCATCACGGTCCGCCCCGACGGGAGCTGGTACTGCCGGCCTGACACTACGTTGAAATGGCTTGCAAAGGACCTCTACCTTCCCGACGGCATCAGTTACGTCACGGCTCGCCGCTGCCTGTTTTTCAGGATTGAAAAGGGCGCGAAAGCCGTGGCGCAGCGTTTTGCCGGCCGTTACTGCAAGGAATACGGCCCCGGCATAATGCTATACGGCAACGGGACGGAACCGAATATGGATGACACTTCCCTGCTCTTCCGCGAGCGCTGCAAGCCTTACGGGGAATTGGAGCCCGATATGCAGCAGTGCTTCGCGCGACTGCTGGAAGCCATAACGCATACCACCTCGCTGCGTCTCGGCGACGTGCTTGTAATCGAAACCACCGAAGGGGAAAAGACTCTCAAGGCCGGAGATACGGCCGATCTCTATTCGGACGAAACCCTCTGCTTCAATATTTTCTGAGCGGCGCTTTCGCCCGCCAGCGAACCTGTCGAAAATGCTATCTGGAGGTTGTACCCGCCGGTATCGCCGTCCAGGTCGAGCACTTCACCCGCGAAATACAGCCCGGGGACATTGCGCGCACACAGCGTCTTGGCGACTACTTCTTTCTGCGAAACGCCTCCGGCAGTCACCACAGCCCGTTCGTAACCGGTATAAGAATGAATCTTGAAACGCCAGACTTTCAGTGCTGACGGCAGATTATTCACGGTCAAACCGGGATTGGCCGTAATAAACGGCGCTATAAGTGCCTTGGGCATAAGTCGCGCAAGCAGTTGGCGCATCAGCACCGGGCCCATCCTGCCGGCATCAATCTGCATCGATTCCATTTCGCGCTTGATGCGCGCAGCGAGTTGTTCGAGCGAAAGAGCCGGCTTGAGGTCCAGTTCCAGTTCGACCTTCTGCCCTGCAATCAGCGCCTTGACCGCCCTGCGACTTACGCGAAAACCTATGGAACCCTCGATACCATTGTCGGTAAATGACAGGTCGCCCGTCTCTATCTGCACCGACGTTCGGTCCACTACCAGCGTCAGCCCGACATTTTCGAGCGCTATTCCTTTCAGCGCCGGATCGTATTGCCACGGCATAAGCGCCGTAAGCGAAGGGAAAAGCGGTTCCAGTTGAATATCGAACGACTCGGCAATATCATATCCGCGGCCCGTGCTGCCGGTGCCGGGGTACGAGAGGCCGCCCGTTGTCACGATGACCGCCTGCGCCATTATGCTGCCGGAAGCCATCATCTTGCTCTCGGATTCGATATAGTTGCAGCGGAATACCTCGCCCTCCTTGCAGACGGATAATACCTCCCGGCCGCAAAGGATCTCGACTCCCGCCTCTTCCATACATTTTACGAGCGTCTGCGAGACGTCCGCAGCCCGCATCGATTCAGGGAAAATGCGGCCGCCCTGCGTTACGACGGTCTTCAGTCCGGCTTCTTCGAAGAAACTGACGACATCCTTGTTGGAGAAACTGTAGAATGCCGAACGAAGGAAATTGGCCGAAGGATGCACGTGGGTGGCGAATTCGTCCCAGGTGCGGGTGTTGGTAAGGTTGCAACGGCCCTTGCCGGTAATATTGATCTTCTTGCCGCAGAAAGGATTGCGCTCCAGCAGCACGACGCTGCAACCGGCACGGGCAGCCTTGGTAGCAGCCATCATTCCGGCGGCGCCTCCTCCTATTACAAGAACATCGTAAAGCATAACTATTTCTCTATGACACCGCTGCCCACCATTTCCCCATCAGGGGCATACCAGACGGCAAACTGACCGGGAGTAATGCCGCGCTGCGGCTCGTCAAACCTGATATATAGTCCGTCCGCACAAGCGATGAGAGTCGCGTCCTGCAACGGCTGGCGGTAACGAATCCGCACCCGGTAGCGGCGGCTTTCGCCTTCCTGCATCTGCAGGTCGGGACGGATCCAATGAATGTCGGCAGGCAGAATCCTGAGCGCCGGACGGTACAGACCGGGATGAGAAGCTCCCTCGCCTACATATATTATATTGTGCTCGATATCCGTAGCAATGATGAACACCGGCTCCTTGTGGCCGCCGATATTGAGTCCCTTGCGCTGGCCTATGGTGTAATACTGGGCGCCGTCGTGCTTACCGATAACCTTGCCGTCAGCAGGGGTATAGACTATTGGCTCGGCCATCTGGGCAAGTGTTTCAGACTCCGGCCTGCCTTCGTAATACGATGCAGGAATCTCTATGACCTGACCCTCGACCGGAGCGAGTTTCTGCTGCAGGAAAACCGGCAGATCCACTTTGCCTACGAAGCATATTCCCTGCGAATCCTTCTTGTCAGCGCTGGGAAGGCCGGCCTCGCGTGCCAGGCGGCGCACCTCCGGCTTGAGCAGATGCCCGATGGGAAACATTGCCGGCGCAAGTTGCTCCTGCGAAAGTTGGCAGAGGAAGTAACTCTGGTCCTTGTTGGGATCCGCTCCCGCAAGAATGCGGTAAACCGGGCCGTCAGGCGTATCCAGCACGTCCTTCTGGCAATAGTGACCGGTCGCGACCATATCCGCGCCGAGTCTCCGCGCCTCGCGCAGGAACGAATCGAACTTGATCTCGCGGTTGCAGAGGACGTCCGGATTGGGCGTGCGGCCGCGGGAATATTCGTCGAACATATAATCCACCACGCGGCGGCGATAGTCATCGCTCAGATCGACGAAGTGGAACGGAATGCCAATTTTGCGTGCGACCATTTCGGCTACGGAACGCTCCTCCTCCCACTCGCAGTCACCGTGCAGAGTGCCGGTCACATCGTGCCAGTTCTGCATAAAGAGCGCGAAGACATCATAGCCCTGGCGATGAAGCAAGAGGGCTGCAACGCTGGAATCCACCCCGCCCGAAAGTCCTACGCAAATTTTCATTATTCAAAAAAAGTTTATACTTTTGTCGCCGGGTAAGTCATATACGACCAGCTCCCACTGAACTCCCCCAGGGTCGGAAGGCAGCAAGGGTAGGT
>CAMZIP010000089.1 GCA_947307265.1 uncultured Bacteroidales bacterium
AGCAAATAATATAACTATCTCGGCTCCACCAGGCTCCGCGCAGCCGGCGTTGGAGATGCCCTGTCGGGTCGGGCATTTCATTGCTCACTTAAGAGCTTCATATCATTCTTTTCCCGGATGGAAGCGGAGGATGGTCTCGTGCCAGCGGGCGGTGTCGATGTGGGTATAGATTTCAGTCGTAAGGATGCTCTCGTGCCCCAGCATTTCCTGCACGACGCGCAGGTCTGCCCCGTTTTCGACCATATGCGAAGCAAATGAATGACGGAAAGTATGGGGCGAAATGGTCTTGTGGATGCCGGCGGCCTCAGCCTGCTGGCGGACTATATGGAAAACCATCTCACGCGTAATCTTTCCGCCCCTTCGATTGAGGAAGATGATATCGTCGCAACCGCGCTGGACGGGCCAGAGCGAACGCTGCTGCAGCCAATGGTCCAGCCATTTGAGAGCAGGTGCACCGATCGGTACCAGGCGCTGCTTGCTGCCCTTGCCGGTCACACGGACAAAGCCTTCTTCGCGAAAAATATCGGACAGATGAAGTGAGACTAACTCGCTGACACGAAGGCCGCAAGAGTACAACATCTCAAGCATCGCACGATTGCGATGGCCCTCGTGCGTCGAAAGGTCCACAGAGTCCAGAATTGCATTGACTTCATCGACCGTCAGGACTGCCGGCAGATAGGTCGGGATGCGAGGAGATTCCAGTTTCTCGCTGGGATTTTCGCGGCCTTTGAGCCGCCCGTCAGCCTCAAGGAAAGCATACAGCGAACGGATCGCACTCAACAGCCGGGCCTGCGAACGCTTGCCAGTCTGCTGCACCTCCGCGGTCGCCAGAAAGGCGGTCAGGTCGTCCAGCGTCGCATCTTCCGGCGCAGCCAAGCCTCTCTCTTTGAGAAACGAAGCCAGTTTGCGGCAATCCGTCAGATAGCCTGCCACCGTATGGGGAGACAGCCTCTTTTCCAGCCTCATAAATAGGGCAAAATCTGCCAGAATCTCCTGATATGCGTCTTTCGATGCTTTCATAGCGGCAAATATACTAAAATAAAATATGGTTACAGTTTTGTTTTATTGGGGATTATGGCTATCTTTGACATTTGCAAAGAAACATTTTGAAAGAAAAATATACCGTTTTGTTATGAAAGTTAAGCATTTACTCTTGTGCCTGAGCGCAATTGTTCTTCTCGCTTCCTGCCGCACTCCCCGCGAACTCATTTACTTCCAGGATCTGGACGCAGGAACGCCGATTGCAGCAACCGTAGCAAAGGGCATTTCGATTCAGCCCGGCGACGAGATTTCGATCATCGTCAAGAGCAAGGATCCGATGCTTTCAGAACTTTTCAATCTCTCCGTAGTCGCACAGCGTGTCGGCAACAGCGGCATTTCTGCGACAGCCGGTCAGTATATGGCTCTCTACACCGTAGACAGCAAGGGCGAGATTGATTTCCCCGTGCTGGGCAAGATCAAGGTTCAAGGCCTGAATCGCGAACAGATTGCAGAACGGATCAAGTATGCACTCATTGAGAGCAACCTTGTCAACGACCCCGTCATCACGGTCAACTTCAGCAACCTGACCTACTCCGTCCTCGGTGAAGTTGCCCGCCCGGGCCGCTACAACATCGAAAAGGACAAGGTCAGCATTCTGGACGCAATCGGTGCCGCAGGTGACCTTACCATCTTCGGCAAGCGCGAAAACGTCACCGTCATCCGCGACGAGAACGGTCAGAAAGTACCTTACATCCTGGACCTGACCTCCAGCAAGAGCCTCTGCTCTTCACCCGCATTCTACTTGCAGCAGGGCGACGTCATCTACGTGACGCCCAACGATTACCGCCTGCGCCAGTCCACCGTCAACGGCAACAATGTCTATTCGACGTCGTTCTGGATTTCGCTCGCGTCCCTGCTCACATCCATCACCACGGTTGTCATTCAGTTCTTACGCTAAACCATACAGATTATGTCTGAGATTACCAATACCCCTAAAACAACCAACGAGAACGAGGGCTCACTGCCGATTCGCGACCTCATCTACCTCTGCCTCAGCAACTGGAAGTGGATAGTTCTTTCGGTAGCCGTATTCCTTCTTCTGGCATCGGTTTATGTCAAGAAGCAGCAGCCCGTATATACCCGCTCGGCATCCCTGCTCATCAAGGAGGACGCACGCGGAAGCCGTTCATTCTCATCCGAGATCAGCGCATATGCCAACCTTGGTATGTTCAACAACCATATCAACGTCAATAACGAGTTGGCATCCATCCAGTCTCCGGCAGTTATGCTCGAGGTTGTAAAGCGCCTCAATCTGGATATGAACTATTCGATGAAGGGTCGCTGGCACGACATTACGCTATACGGTCCCAACCTGCCGGTAAACGTATCCCTTCCGGGTATCGCAGACCGCGCCGGTTGCGCATTCGAATTGGAAATCCAGCCTGAGGGCCAAATCCAGCTTTCGGAATTCCTGGCTTCGGGCAACAAATACGATGACGTTGTTACGGGTGCATTCGGCGACAGCCTCCAGACACCTGTCGGCACGGTAGTCGTGATGCCGTCACTCTACTACACGCCCGACACCACCGGCACGACCGTTATCAAGGTCCGCCGCAGCAGCCTCCACAGCGCAGTCGGCTCATATCTCGGCAAACTCTCGGCCGCTCTCAGCAACAAGGAGAGTACCATCATCGCCCTGACGCTCAACGACGTTTCCACGCAGCGAGCGGAGGACGTCCTCAACGCCGTCATAGCAGTCTATAACGAGGTCTGGGTTAAGGATAAGAACCAGATTGCCGCAAGCACCTCGAAGTTCATCAACGAACGTCTGGTTATCATCGAAAGGGAACTCGGCAACGTCGATAGCGATATTTCGAACTACAAGAGTACGCACCTCATCCCTGACGTTCGGGCAGCATCATCGCTGTATATGACCGAGGCAAATCAGGCAAACGCGCAGATTCTCGAACTCAACAACCAGCTGTCGATGGCGCGTTACATCCTCAGCCTTATTCAGAACGAGAACTCCCAGTACCAGCTGCTTCCCGCCAACTCCGGTATCAACAGCACGACCATCGAGCACCAGATTTCCGAGTACAATGGGAAACTCCTTCAGCGCAACAGCCTCGTAGCCAACAGTAGTACCCAGAACCCTCTGGTCATCGACATGGACAAGGCACTGGTCGCAATCCGCGCCAATATCATCACCAGCATAGAGAACCAGATCAACGCTCTGAATACACAGATCAGCGCATTCCGTTCGAAGGAAGAGCAGAGCACTGCCCGCATCGCATCCAACCCTACGCAGGCCAAGTACCTGCTTTCGGTCGAGCGTCAGCAGAAGGTCAAGGAGTCGCTGTATCTCTACCTGCTGCAAAAGCGCGAGGAGAATGAGCTTTCGCAGGCATTTACCGCATACAATACCCGCCTCGTCAATCCGCCGACAGGTTCGATGAGCCCCACTTCGCCGCGTAAGCGCAACATTATGCTCATCGCATTCCTTTTGGGCCTGATGCTTCCCGTGGGTATCATTATCGGTAAGGAATACCTCAACAGCACGGTCCGCGGCCGCAAGGATATCGAGGATCTGCCCATCCCGTTCCTCGGTGAAATCCCGTACCACGTGGTTAACAGGAGCCAGAGGCGCACCATCCTCAAACTGCGTCGGAGGGCCAACCGTAATGCCGAGCAGAGTATCGTAGTCAAGCGCGGCAAGCGCGACATTATGAACGAGGCATTCCGCGTCCTTCGTACCAACCTCGAGTTTATGTGCGGACACGGCGGCGGATGCAAGGTCATCGGTATCTCTTCGATCAACCCCGGTTCCGGCAAGAGCTTCAACGCACTCAACCTGGCTGTCGCACTGGCGGTCAAGGACAAGAACGTCCTGCTGATCGACGGTGATATGCGCCACGGCTCGGTTTCCGCTTACTTCAACAGCCCCGAGAACGGTATGGCGGATTACCTCAACGGCAATATCGACAGTGTGGATGAGGTTATGATCAAGGATCACGACAATCCGTCACTGAGGATACTGCCCGTAGGTACCATTCCTCCGAACCCTGCCGAACTTCTCGACAACGGCCGTTTCGAGAGCCTTATCGCTGATTGCCGCAACCGCTTCGACTATATCATCATCGACTGCCCTCCTGTGGAGATGGTTGCTGATACCCAGATCATCGAGCGTTTCGTGGATCTGACCGCTTTCATCGTCCGCGCAGGCCTGCTCGAGAGAAGTATGCTGCCTACGATGGTCCAGTTCTACGAAGAGAAGCGTTTCAAGAATATGGCGCTCATCCTCAACGGTACGGATTCGAGTCAGTCCTACTATCACGGCAGTTATCGTTACAGTTATCATTATGGCTACTCTTATAGCAGCAACTACTATGAGGACGGTCATAAGCACAGAAGTCATCGTTCGTGAGTATCTGGCCCTTCCATAGACGCCTTTCGATAGAAGATTCAGGAGTCCTGAAGGGTTATACTGATTGGCACTGCCACCTCCTCCCCGGAGTGGATGACGGTGTGGAGACACTTGACGAATGCCTCGGCCTGTTGGCGATATACGAGATACAGGGCGTACGGGCCGTCTGGATGACTCCGCACATAATGGAGGATATTCCCAACACCCCCGAACAACTGCGTAAAGTTTTCGAGAAGGTTAAGGCCGCCTACAAAGGCAATATGGTGCTGCATCTGGCCGCCGAGCATATGCTCGACCATCTTTTCGAAGAAAGGCTTGAAGCAGGCGAAGTGATGCCTATCGGGCCGGAACGCCGCTATCTGCTGGTCGAGACTTCGTATTTCAATCCTCCGGCAAATATGGACGCTCAAGCAGAAGGGATTCATCCCTATCCTAGCCCATCCAGAGCGTTATACTTATATGGATGATTCGGATTACCGCAAATACAAGCAGATGGGCGTCCGCCTCCAGTTGAACCTGCTTTCACTGGTCGGCTGCTACGGTCAGACTGCATTGAAGAAAGCCAATAACCTGCTCAAGCAGGGAATGTATGACGTGAGCGGCACGGATACCCACAGCTACGCGAGCTTCGAGAACGACATCCTCATCCCCGCTCTCCGCGGCCCGCTCCAGATTCCTACGATTACTTTTTAATACTGCTCTCCGGAGCCCATCCGGCCCCGCATAAAAACAAGAAAGGCTGACCAATTAAGGTCAGCCTTTCTTGTAGCCCCGGGCGGAATCGAACCGCCATCTAAGGTTTAGGAAACCTCCATTCTAT
>CAMZIP010000090.1 GCA_947307265.1 uncultured Bacteroidales bacterium
GAACGGAGCCGTATCCATCAGGCAGAGCGGCGTACAGACTCCGCTGACGAAATGCATCTCAGGATGCGCGGCGGCAAATGCTTCGACATCTGCAAATGCCTGCTGAAGCATAACCCGGTCAAGCACGAGCGATCCGGCATTTTTCAGTCCGAGTCCACCAATATTGAAACGGTTGACCATCACGTTTGCGACGCCGAGAGAATGAATATACTCCAGCGTAGCAGAAATGCCCGGAGCATTGACGCGGGTCATCACAAGCACCGCAAAAGCCCCCTGCGGCATAACCGAAACGACGCGCGAGAGGGCATCGGAGGCCTTCTGCCACGAGCCGTCAACCCCAGTCAGACTATCGTGCACGTTCGCATCCGCGCTCAGCAGCGGAATCTGAATCGCGCCGACGCCGAGGCTGTGAAACGCATCGAGAGCCGTGGGATTAAGCAAGGTGCCGTTGGTCAGCACATTTACGCGGCTACCGCGGAAACGGGCCGTCATCACCAGATCGTGAACATTGCGGAGCAGAAGCGGCTCGCCGCCGGAAAAAGAAACCGTACCTACGGAGGCCTGCGAAAGAAGCCGGCGCAGCGTACGGAGTGCCAGAGCAGGAGAGGGAGCCTCGATCGGCGAACTCCCGTCGCGCCAGTAGTTATAACAGAAACGGCAGGACTGATTGCACGACGCCGTCAGCTCGTAAACCACATTGCCGATCGTCGTGCGCGGCTGCATCAGATAATGTTAAGATATGTCGTTCCCACTACGGATTCAGACTCCGAACCGTCTTCAGCGACAGTTATGCCTGCCACAGTCACGCCGGCGTGCCCGCGGTAATCCGTCGCCACAAGTGTAAACTCGAAATCAGCGGTTGCGGCATCCGGGCTCACTTCGAAACTCACGCTTTGGATCAGCGCATCCTGAAGGTCGGTTGCGGTGATGCGGCAGATGTATTTGGTATAAGAATGATTCCTGATACTTACCTTGACCGTGTCCGCTGGTTTAACCTTGCTCGAGTCGTCCAGTGCAGTAACTGTAACCAGGTCAGTAGGGGCCACGGTATCATAGCAGGTCACGACAGGTTCGTAGCAGAGTACCTGTACCGGGCCGTTGCAGGAGCAGGCAGAAAGCATTGCCCAGGCCGTAAGCATCACTCCTCCCATACGGTATTTGGTGCGTACGGCGCGGCTGCTGCGGCCGCGTGAAAAGAAAACCCACAGCGAAACCGCTGCAAATGCGACGGCTGCCGCGATGTAAACTAAGAAAAACTTAACTTTCATAGCGATACTATTTGCCGCTGTAGCGGCCTGCAAACAAAATGGCGGAAGTACTCGTCTCGGTAATCAGGTAGAGGAACGGACGGTCTGCGTGGAAAACCACGTGCTTGCCGGGGTCGACCGCAGTATCCTTCATCATTCCGGCCGTTGAAACGGCTGCGGCTTCAGTTCCTTCCTCATCCACCTTTATAAATGCGTCCTGCTGCACGAAGCTCAGGCGGAGCGCATAAAGCGACATCGCCTTGAAATCGGCCGAAGGAGAGAATGAAGTAGGCATACCCATATCCGAAAGGAGCTGGTTGAGATTGACCGAATACTTCGTCTCGAACTTCGGGAGCCACAGATCCACGTCGCAGCGGCCCAGCGAACTGCGGAATTCATCCCAGTCAATCTTCGTGTCAAGGGCTTTCGCTACGTCGGAAACCGTATTGCCCTTGGTCGGCAGCAGCACGGTCATCGAAAAAGCACCGTTGCCGTAGGGCAGCCGGACAGCCTGGAAAAGTTCATTTTCGGTATAGGCGAAATCCTTGTCCTGCTTCATCATCTGCACCTTGACCTTCGAACCGGATTCGGTATAGAACGGCTCCTCGGAAGTTGCGGACTTATCGAACTTCTCCTTCCACTGTCCCTTGAAATACAGGGCGTTGAGGAGATATGCAAGCATATTGGGGTCAACCTCGTCAAGCACCTTCGGAATCAGGCCTTCGGTATGCTTCGAGCACCAACCGTTGATGGTCTTGAGCGCCGCTTCACTCTGCAAGAAATCCAGGTTGGTGACCTCGGCCTCATAATACTTGGTCACGTCGGTCTTGTAACTGCCCAGAAGCGGCCAGCCGTCATCAACGAAAATGGCGTTAGCGATGCAGACCTTCGTTTTCTTGTCCATATTTGGAAGCTGCCTGAGCATCGAAAGTGCAAACTCATTGACCGCCTGTTTCTCGCCGGCACCATACCCGAGCACGTTGCAAATCTCGTCGGCAGTCACGCCCTGCGCACCGTCGAGCACCATTCCGAGCAGCAGTTGCATACTCAGCGGCGAGACGATATAATCCTTCTCGGCAGTTTCGTCGATGCCGGAAATATAGCGCAGCGCGAAATCATTGCCCTGCTGGACGAATTCTGCGGATTTGGTAGTCAGTTCCAGCGGCTTATACGTATTGTCACCGCTTACGTCGCCTTCGATAATATTGCACGAACTTGCCGCGAACAAAGTAACCGCCGCGGCTGCCAGGATGGTCAGGTATTTCATTTTGCGAAGCATTTAAAAGTCCGAAAGTCAAATATAGCAATAAACGTGCAGTAAAAGCGCAAAAAAGCGTATTATTTTCTCATTGGACGAGATTATTTATGACTAACTTTACGGCCAGAAATAAAACCAATCCGTTATGGATAAGATAAAGACACCTTACCAAAGTCCTGAATGCGACTTCTTCAAGCCGATGACGGACATCCGTCTGTGTTCGGAATCAAGCACAGGCACTATTGACAACTTCTTAATCGACCCTGGTTATGTATTCTAAACTTATTCCACTGGCCGCAGCCCTGACAGTCTTCGCGGCGACCGCCTGCAGCAATCAGGAGATCGATTCCCAAACGGTTGAAACCGGCGGCAGCGTTACCCTGAACGCAGATTTCTCGCAAACCAAACTCGCTTTCGACTGTCCCAATGTTTCCTGGGAGCTTACCGATCAGATTGCGGTATTTTCTGATACCGAAACGGGTACTCCCGCACTCTTTGTTAACGTGTCCGAGGCTCCCGGCGCTACTGCGAAGTTCCGCGGCAATCCCACAACTGAGCCTTACGAAAAGTACTATGCCATCTATCCATACCAGAAAGAATCATATCTCTCCGCTTTTATGGGCGAAGTAATCAACTGGTATGTTTTCTTCGATGACCAGCAGACCGTTCCGGCTGAGGGATTCGACACTTCACATTTGATTATGACGGCTGAAGGTACGACTACGCTTCATTTCAAGCCCCGCGTGGGACTGCTTGAGGTCAAGGTCACCGATCCGGATGTCACGTCCATTCAAGTAAGTACCCTGGACGGCGAGAATCTGGCTCACGAAACAGGCGTTTCCTGGCCGTCGATGAGCATCGACGAAATGGCAGGGGAAGCCTTGATCGTGAGTGAACGCCTTAATAAAATCACTGCCAAGCCCGCAGAAGGATCGTTCGTCATCGGCAAGCCGTACTACATTGCAATGAAGCCCGGTTCATATAAAGGAATATGCCTTACGCTGTGCAAGGGAGATTCCAAAGGCGTGAAGTACTCGCTCAATCCGATTGACGTCAAGGCGGGACACGTTATCCCTATGGGTGAGATCGGCGGGCTGTCATATACTACTGAATTACCTGAAGGAATCTTCTATTACAATGACCTCACCTACTACAGTGGAGGTCGCCAGGATTATCCGAAGTATCTTCCCGCAAAAGCTTCATTCGACATTGCTTCCAGTATTATAATATATCCTGAAAGCCTTTCGCAGGAACTGCTGTTCGTCTCCACAAACGAGCACATCAGCGTCACGCCGGAAGGCATTGCCACCGCCGATACTCCCACTTTGGGTAAGGTCGTGGTAAGCAGCAAGGTCGATCCGTCCGTCAATTGTGACGTATGGCTTGCTTTCACCGGTGTCGAGGCCGAAGGTTTTTACTGGATCCTCCGTCCCGAAGAGAAAGTCGCTACGTTGACCAATTCCAGCTACGGTGGCAGTAGCCACGAGATTCGTTATTCCGGTAATCTTACAGTTCCGGCGGAGTTTACTTATGACGGACAGACGTACGCAGCCAAAACTGTCGGCCGTTGCACTTTCGAGCGTTGCCCGGACCTTATCAGCGTGACGTTGCCTGAAGGAATTGAAACGATCGAAGTATATGCCTTCGATGAGAACCCGAATCTTGAGTCATTCAATATCCCTTCAACGGCCGTTCTGGACAATATCTCCAGCAACAGTCTATGCTTCGGTTGCCCTAAACTGACGATTACCAGCAATAACCCCTACTATCCGGTCGACGAATACGGCAATCTCTATGAGGGCAGTGATTACGATATGTTGCTCTGGCTGTGTGAAAAGACCACCGGCGACGTAACCATTCACGAAGGGTGCCGCAGGTTCGCCTCCGGAACCATCGTTTACAGCACGAGTGCGACCACGCTCAAGTTCCCCGCTTCTTTGGAATACACTCTCTATGTCAACAGTTTCTATGGTCCCTGGCCCAATATCGAGACATTCATCGTCGAATTCGACACTTATGAGAAGTTCGAGAAATTCTTCAAGAACTTTCGTAAGGATTCAGAGTCCTCTTATCACGCAGGATTGTTCGGCAGGCTGAGAAACGGGATCGATCCTATCAAACTCAGCGTCCCGGCGGCGTATGCAGATCAGTACGCTACCGTGGTTGCGGACTATGGCTTCTCTGAGCTTATAACTTACTGAGATTAAACTCAGCAGGCAAATAGAAGAAGTGCCTGCAGACAGATAAGCACGACTGCCTCGGCCGACTGTTCAAGCGCGCCGAGGCAGTCTCCTGTATAACCGCCTATGCGACGCAGGAAATAATGCCTTGACGCCAGAAGAAGGAGTGCAAGCGGCGCGGGGATTGCAGCGCACCAGGGGCAGAAAAGCAAGCAGGCTGCGCAAAGCGGAATAAGGCCGGCAATCAGCACGCCTGCAACCTGAAATGCACTGTAGCGTTTTTCGAGCGGCTTGCCGCGCGAAGTATCGTCATCACGAACGTAGTCTGCCGTAAAAATCAGGCTTCCGGAGGTCATTCTCGCGAGCGAATGCATAAGAATGAAAACCGCCAGCGCCACTTTCCAGTCGGCGCAGAAAGGCGAGGAAAGGACGGTATAGAGCAGCGCCGCCTTGAGCAGCGTCATCAGTATCAGACCCATCGTGCCGAAGGTGCCGTTGCGGCTGTCCTTCATAATGGCGAGAATTGAT
>CAMZIP010000091.1 GCA_947307265.1 uncultured Bacteroidales bacterium
CATGTCGTAAAAAATTCCGGCCTGCAGACCTTTCCGTCCATAGTTACAAACAAATCGTCTGTCCATGGCATCGCCGTCTCGTAGAATCTCCTTTCGATGGCTTCGTGCGGGACCAGTACCTCCGGAGCATACTTGCACGCAATCCGGTATCTCCCGCCAGTCCTATCCTTCTCTTGCTTCTTTTTCATAAACTACCCAAAGACACTCGTCGCTACTGATTGCGTCTTTCGTATGTCCCTCCAGTCTTGCATTATCCTTCCACCTCTGCATGCATCCGGCTATCGATATGCCGTATCTCAGCCTGCTCAACAAATCGGCCAAGCCTCCCTTGACCTTGACCATCCTAACGCTGTAAACAACATGGTCTGCGCCGTCATGCATCCGCACAACATCGCCTTTCTTTGCTGTAACCCACTCAGAATTGTACGCATACCCTATCGGAAGGAGTATGTAATCCATCTGAAACGCACCGGGCTCAAGGTGATTGACCTTTAAAACCCTTTTCCTGCTCGGTATGCTATCGAATTTTGCCATTGACCTTCCTCGTCATCTGCCACATGGCGTATTCAAAATTGTCATAATTTGTTTTCGAAAAATCAGACATCTCCTCCATGGGGTATTGTCTCATCTCGTATATAAACTCCTGTATCAGGGAAATGAAGTCATCCGTCCGCATGTTCTTCATGGACTTTGGTACCTTGTTCGTCCATCGCTGCTTCGGCTTCGATTTAAACATGACCATTCCAAGCTCGTTTGGGTATTCCAGCCACTCTTTCACGCCCTGCAGATAGAATCTCATCGTCATAGGTATGATGAGATATTCGAAACCGGAAACCTTCCTGATCCCGTCAATATAGTCAAAACCGAGCCTCGGCATGCTATTCTCGCGGCACCAGCGAAGAAGGAAGAATCGCCAACGCCTCCAATCGCATTCCTCGTAAGGGAACTCGACGAGGCCGTACTTCCCTTTCTTGTATGTTTCGTAAATCCAGTCCTGCACTGCAAGATCGTCGCCGATGCTGCATGCATCGACGACGCCTCGCTTGTAGCAGAAGTCGAGAAGCCTTATAATATCCGGAGCGGATTTTCTCGTTATCTTGCTAGTCATCCCTTTTCAGTTCTCCGTCGATTGATACATACCATTTGCCGGATTTGAATTCGGACGGGTTGATTGACGCGTCAATCATCTTGTCGAAAAGACGGATTCGCTCTTGCATCTCAAGGATGGATACGCCGTAGTCGGACCGCTTGAAATTAAAGACGAGACCACGCCATGGCGCCAGCGGAGAGTCCGTGTCCGCCATAATGTCATCATCCTGGTAGATATACTTCACAAGGTAGATTTCCTCCACGGAGGATTTTGATATGAACTGGCCGAGAAGCTGGTCTCCGTGTTCTTTCCAGACAGCAAGTTTCTTCTCCTCATATGGTGTATACTCGTCACCGAAGAACTCTATAGACGTAGCGCCCACAAGTGTCTTCGCCTCGATGACTATGCGCATATCCGGAGTGAAGGCGTCCGGTGACGCACCGACAGGACAATCAACGCTAATCCAGAACGGAATTTCCGAAAGATCCTTCGAGTAGACTATCTCTCCAATCCCTAGGTTGGCCCTGCACCACTCTATAATCATCGGCTCCTGCTCGTTACCGATGTCCATAGCCCTGGCAGAGACAGGGTGCGAAAAGCCGTGCTTCCGCTCCCATCGCTTCGCCCGGATATAGCTTAGGTTCCCGTCAATAATCCTGCCGCTAGCGCTCGTAATCTGCCCGAGCTCGCTGGCGGTAATCATTCCGAGGCGCTTCTTGAGCCATATGTCCTCCTTACTCATCGTCGTCGCTCATTTTATTATTATTCTGGTAAATCGTTCAATGCATCTGCGATCGCGTCACGCACGGTGTCCGACTCGAAATCGTACATCGCGGCGATGTCTTCTAGCGTCTTGCCGTTCTTTTTCGCCCAGGCGATGACAGAATCGACCTTGTCCTCAGGTACGACCTTCTTCGTCGCTGGTGCATGCTCTGGTGCGTCAGATGCCGGAATCTTGCTGATTCTAAGACCCCATGTCTCGCCGCCGTCATTTACATCGCGTGTGCGCTCCTTGGTGAGACGCACCGGAATGTTCTCAAGGCGGGCGATGTATCCATCGCAGTCCGGGAAAAGCTTGACGATCCGCTTCCGGTTCGTAGCATTCAAGATAAGCGGAAGGTCGGTATACTGATTCGGCGCAAAATGCGCGACCCAAACCCCGTTTTCCTTCCGGCCATTGATCATTTCGCTCTCCTTGTACTCAATGCGAGCAATGATAATTCTTTCGATGTCCTTGCCGCCAGGCAGGCACTCGACGCCGCAGTGGGTGAGCTTCCCGCCCACGCGATAATGAATGTTTCTCTGATCTTCCATAATTATTGTTTTCCATCATTCCCCCGCAATCCCTGTGCCACGTTATAGCACAAACTAATCAAGTTCTTGCCAATGACGAGAACATCTTCATCATCGTATTCGACAGTCTTATGGTTCGGATTCTTGTCTGCGAGTATAATCACGCAATCGCACATTAGGCGTTCTGTAATATCCAACCTTCTCTGCAATTCGCATATTTTAGCAACGAGAGCTTCGTGCTCCCTAATCTTTTCAATAAAATCATCCATTTTTTAATCCTCCTTTATAGATTTTTCCTTGTTTTCCACGCTCTCCTGCGAAAATTGTGCCAGTTTTTCTTCGCACTCGGACATCCTTGCCGTCAGTTCCGCATTTTCCTTCATCAGCGACGCCACGGCATTCCACACGGGCTCGAAAAACTTCGATCCCTGATGTCCGCCGATGAACTGACGGTTAAGGTCGCGGCTGATTGCTAGCAGCAGGACATCGCCGAGGAACCGTTCGTGCTCGTCGATGCTCTTCTGGAGGCCGACTATCGAATCCACCCAGTTACTTTCGCTTCCGTTCAACATATTCCTGCACCTGTTTTTCTCCCTCGAGAGCGATTTTCTCCTCCGTTTCGTCCTCGACAACCTTCGCCTTCTACTGAAGACGCTTGTCGTAGTCCCTGACGGCCTTCTGGATGTCCGTCGCGAACTTCTGGTCGGTAGTCAGCAGCTTGCTGATCTCATAGATAATCTGGCAGTAGCCATGGATGTTCTCATCATCCTTTCCTGACAGCAGATATCCGTACGGATGCGCATCGGCAGTCCATCTGGCCTTGAAATTGCCGCTTACAGTCGAAATCTCCATGGTAAACCGCCTGAAACGCCACTTGAAACCACCTTCCTCTCCCTTCCGTACCGTGGTGTTCTTCACCCGGAAGAACCACCACTTCATCAATTTATCTTTTAGTCTCATATCGATACAAATTTATGAAATTCTTACCACATGAACGCCGTCATCGTCGGCCCTCGTGAGCAATGACATCCCAAACTCGTTCCTAAGCCGGTATGCCGCCGTCCTGCAGGCATTATAAAACCCATATTCGAACACGATCTCTTCTCCGACGTCCATTGCGCGCATCTTCTGTATTACCTTTCCGCGCCTGCGGTACTTCTCCGTCCGCCTCTCGTCGCAATGCGTCAGCAGGCAGTACTTACAAAGCCGGTCCTCCGGCGAAACTTTCCAGATACAACTCATATCACTTGTTTTTAATTAACCATTCAATCTTGTCACCCAGGTCGCTGTGATCTCCGCACTCCGGCCAGTCGCTGTACCAGTCCACGCAATCCCCGTACTGGCTCCACTGCTTCTCTCCGTCCCGGTCCGGGTACAGCGGCACGCCTGCCACATCGCGCAGCGCATTCAACCCTCCGGTAGCCAGCCATACGCCGCCATAGTAGCACGCTGCATACAAACAACTCTTCTCCGACTCGAGAATTCCACTTACCGGCCCTTGCAGATGGCTCCCGAAAAGCGGCTTTTCCGTATATCCGTCCGCCATCCGGTATGTCCGTCCCATTGCCTTGTCACGCAGCCGGTGTCCGTCCTCCCCGTACCACACTATCTTGTCGTGGCAGATATCGCCATTCGGGTTCAGGTACCAGAACACGGTACCTCCCTTCGAATTGGCCGTCACGCAGTACTCTTCCCATACCTTCCGCGTCTTCTCCTCGCCGAACAGGCTGCACATATGCCGGAACAGCGGGCTCAGATTCAAATCATACGCCTTCGCACCAACCAACGCATCCCTTGCCACATACCGCTTCTGCACCGATATCTTCTCGCGAAACTCGCGGTTCCATACAATGTTCTGCGGCTGCCCATTGATGATCCTGATGGCATCCTTCCAATCCGCCGCTCCTCCGTACTGGATTAACCAGTTCGGCAGGCTCAGCGTATGACCGCCTTCCTCGCTCACAAAAACGCCGCCCTTCCATATGTATACCTTTATCTTGTCCCTCCTCCATGCGTGCATAGACCCATCGAGATAATACGGACCGCATAAACGCCCCGGCCCGCACGGCTTCAAGTCCATGCCCATCAGCTGGCCCGCGTTCCGCAGCGCTACCAGCGGATCGTACTGACCCCTTCTGAATTCATCGCTTCCCATGGCTAAAATGGCAGTTCCGGAACATCCATATCCAAATCGCCGTCATCATTCAGCTCCTCCGATACGGGTTCCTCGTCATACGCTATGCAGTACCACGTCCCACTTCCGGTCCTCTTCTTCGGGAATCCGAGGTCGTCGAACACCTTGCCGACGCCCTTCGCGGTCTTCGCCGCCTCCCCGTAGTCCTTGCAGTACTGCTGATAAATGTTCATCCACTCCTTGAGCGACTTCCAGTCCCCCTGGCGATACCCAGGCTTCATGCCGAACTCCCTTATCCAGCGTCTCGCGCTATTGCTGTCCGCCTTCATCTCGTCCTTCATGTCCAGTACGGACTGCGACATCACTATCTTGCACCCATTCTTCATCAGCTCCTTCCTGCCCTCGTACATCCAGTTGAAAATAGCGCTCCTGACATCGTCCGACTGCAGCTTCGACTCGAGCTGCGGGTCCACATCACGAGCAGCGACCTTGTTCGGGCAGTTGATTATCAAAAACCTCCTGTAATACCCGTCAGAATCATCCGTCGTGTTCGGAATCCGGTTCGCGCAGCACAGCATAATCGGCACCTTCGTCACCCTCGTCATGATCTTAGCGTACGGGCTCCTGCCTATGAACTCGGCACCGCTGACGAACTGCTTGAACTTCCCGTTAGAAAACGCC
>CAMZIP010000092.1 GCA_947307265.1 uncultured Bacteroidales bacterium
CAGAGGCCGCAGCCTATGCCGGCAGCCATGCAGGCGCCCAGGGCAGCCAGTTCCACCTTGGGAATCGGCTTGTACTTGAGTTCTCCCTGCAGGCGGATATTGGTCACATCGATGTCGATGAAGTTGTTCTCCAGCTCGTGGAAGATATTGAAAGGCGCATAGTTGCGGGTATAGAACTCATTGGGGTCAAGGGTCCTCGAAGTATTCAGCGCATAAGAGTAGGGGTTGATATCGAAATCGCGCTTCACCTCTCCGTTGACGGCGTCGATGGTGGAACTCAGGGTTCCCGGCGCGCGCTGCTTGCGGTATGCGGCATTGGAGATGATATTGAGCGTCAACTTGTCGGTAATCTTGTGAGTTGCGTTAAGGTTGCCCGTGAAACGCTGCACTGAACTCTGGAGCGTCCAGCCCGGATCGTCCATCACCGAAAGGGAAGCGTAGTAGTTGCCCTTGTCGGTACCGCCGGACATTGAAACCGAGTGGTTGTGCTGAATGTTGTATGTAAACAGGCGGTCGAACCAGTCGGTGTTACGGTACTCTGCGGCACGCAGGTAAGCGGCCTTCGCCTCTGCGGTATTTGCCAGACCGAACTGACCGGAAGTCTCATCGTAAAGGGTGAGCAGTTGGTACATCTTACCATAGACACCGCTGCTGGATGCATTTGCAGTACCTGCATAGGAGAGGTAACCCTTCTGCTGAAGTTCCTGATAGATGGACATCTGGTCCTGGGAGTTCATAATGTTGAAGGTGGTGTAACTCGGCTTGAGACGCATCGTGTACTCACCGGAGTAACTGATGCTGCTGTGTCCGCTGCGGCCCTTCTTGGTGGTCACGACGATGACGCCGGCCATTGCGCGGGCACCGTAGATGGAGGTTGCAGAACCGTCCTTCAGGATGTCGAATGACTCGATATCATCGGAGTTGAGGCCAGCGATGGCTGAGGAGATCAGCGTGTTGGCATCACCGGAAGAGAGGCTCTCTGCATCCACCTCGACGACATCTTCCATAATCACACCGTCCACGACCCACAACGGCTTCGACGAACCGTAGATGGAGGTTGCACCGCGGACGCGGATTTTCGGCGCCGTACCGAACGTACCGGAGACGTTCTGCACGGATACACCTGCTACGCGGCCTTCAAGCGAACGGGAAACGTCCGAAAGACCGCTGATTTTGGTCTCATCTGCACTCAGTTTGGTCGTCGAACCGGTAAACAGTCGTCTGTCGACCTGTTGCATACCGGTGATGACCACGCTCTCGAGCACTTCCATATCGTCCTTGAGGACAATAGTCATCTCGGGTGCGATGGCGACCCTTTCATCTTTGCATCCGACGAAGGAAGCAATGATGAACTTGGCGTTTGCCGGCACGTTGTCGAGGCGGAAATTACCGTCCAGGTCTGTGGTTGTACCAATCTTCGGATTGGTGCCTTCGACTACGATATATCCGCCTACGACGGGCTCTCCGTCAGCCGCGAAGGTGACGGTGCCCTTTATCGACCGTGTCTGCGCAAGGGCCGTTGTCACGGTCAGAAGCGCCAGCAAAGCCGTCAGCAATAATTTTTGCTTTCTCATAGGCATTTTATAGGTTATTTTAAGAAAATTCTTAAGAGTACAAATGTAAATAAATACATTGATAAATGGCTAAAATTTTTTAGATTTGCGTCAGTATAAGTCAATTACTTAACATATCGATATGAACAACAAGTTAACCTATCAGACGCCGATGGCGGAATTTCTGTCCATCGGTACCTTCGGGATGATTGCTGGCAGCAGCAATACCGGAGAGGACTACAAGCCTACGCCGCTCGAACTCGGCAATGGCGGTCTTTTTGACGGCGGGGTTATGCCCGGCGCTTTTAATTTCTAATGGAGGTCGCGTTATGAAGAAATTTGCTATCATCTTTGCGGCTGCTCTCACGGTTGTGATGGGCTGCGCACGCGAATCTTTCGCTCCCGCTAACGTAAATGAAGAAGGCGAGAAAGTCGTCCTTCGCGCTACAGTCGCCCCGCAGACACGCTCGGCCGTCTCTACGACCGGCGAATTCTCCTGGCAGTACGGCGATACCATCGCTGTCAAGCTTGCCGGTACGACCGGTTTCACTCCTTTCAACCTTACTGACGGCGCCGGCACCAAGGTCGCCGAGTTTACCAGCCTCGAGTCTGGCGTGACTGTCGAGAAGGTTGCCGTTATGCCTTCCGATATCGCTGTTTCCGCAGGTACGGATCTGACGATCCATATCCCGCAGAACCGGATATTCGAGGCTGACCGTACTTTCTCCCCGATGGTCGCCACTTTCAGCGGCGAGGATGCGGGTGGCCTGCAGTTCAAGCATATGAGCGGTCTCCTGGCAGTTACCATCAACCACGTTCCGCGTGGGGCGGGCTGGTTCTATGTCCGTTCCAATAGCGTTAAGCTCTATGGCGACTTCACCATCAAGGATTACGCTGACGAGGAGGATCTGATCATTCCTGCCGGTCCGCTTCCGTCCGGAAGGACGAACAGCAGCCTCTGGTTTGAGATTCCTGAGGAGCTGCAGGGCACCGGTCCGGTTACTTTTTACGCTCCGCTTCCCGTCGGTGAGTATCCCGACCTGCAGTTCGGTATCCTCGACGAATATACCTATTACTACGAAGAGACCAAGTGCGTGTATGAGAATCTTCACGTGGATCGCGGCGAGATGCTGACCAAGACCATCGACAATATCGACTGGGATATCGTCTATACCCGCCGTGGTTCAGACGATGGCTCGGACCGCGTCCAGATTATGGGTGTCCCCGGCACTTGGGCATATATATACTTCCAGTATTCCGAGTTCACCAATCATTACGGTTCTTCTTACGAGGCCGCTAAGAACGACCTTGCAGCAAAGGTTCTCTCCGGTGAGAGGAGTCTCCTCGAAGGCAACAAGAATTACCGTATGGGATTCGTCTTCCCTCCGGAGGCTACGTTCTATGTCCTGGTGATGCAGTTTGACGAGGCTAAGGAGCCGACGGGAGCATATCTTATCCGCCAGTGGACTCCCAAGCAGGGTACCACCTCTTCCGATGGTTTCAACAAGTGGATCGGCAAGTGGACTCTCGTAGGTGAGACCATCAACAATGAGCCTGTGACCTATACTCTTGACATTACCAGCAAGAATCCTGATGAGGTCTTCCAGTTTACCGGCTGGGCCGGTACCACTACCAAGTACTGGGCAGAGTATGATCAGACAACCGGCAATATGGTTATTCTTAACCATATGCTTACATACAGCGCTACTCAGCAGTCGTCATCTGACGGTTTGGAATCTTACGCGTCGGTTATGAATATGCAAGGCGCAGACGTCGTCATCTGACGGTCTGGAATATAAGTGCCGTGGCGGTATGTTCGGCATCATCGGCAGTTCGGCCCAGACCACCCCTCTCTTTACCCCGATTGCCATCTGTACGATTGACGAGTCCGGCTCGACCGCAGTTATGACCGGTTACAAGTACTATACTGATGCTGCATTCGAGACGATGTGCTACTACTATCGTTCTTATGACAAGAACGCCAACGGCAAGTACAATATCTGGTACACGAAGAAGGCTGACATCCTGCCTCGTTTCCCGATCAATATGTTCAAGGAAGAGATCGACGACTAACCTCTCGATTGACCGACAAATCAAAAGGTGGCTCATTGCGGGCCACCTTTTTTTCTTTTGCCCGCCGGCAGCAAGTTATCGCGTAAGCGATGACGCCGATGACGGTGGGAGGGGCCGGAGCGAACGAAGTGAGCGGAGTCCTCTGAGAGGCAAGCTGCCGCCGCAGTGGAAGCCGGCGGTCAAAGAAAACGAAAGATGCCCGGGGTGGGCCGGGCATCTCGCTGATATGCGTAGTAGAAGATTAGTCTTCGAAACGCTGATTCAGGATTTCCATAATCTTGATGGCAGCCGTAGCGATCGGGGTGCCGGGGCCGAAGATGGCCATTGCACCGTCACGGTACAGTTCATCGTAATCCTGAGCCGGGATCACACCGCCGACGATGACCACGATATCCTCGCGGCCAAGCTTCTTGAGCTCGGCGATGATCTGCGGAACCAGAGTCTTGTGACCTGCAGCAAGCGAAGAAACGCCGACGACGTGAACGTCATTCTCCACAGCCTGCTTAGCAGCCTCCTCCGGAGTCTGGAAGAGAGGACCCATATCCACGTCGAAGCCGCAGTCGGCATAGCCTGTTGCGACAACCTTGGCGCCGCGGTCGTGACCGTCCTGGCCAAGTTTTGCGACCATAATACGAGGCTGACGGCCCTCCTTCTTTGCGAACTCGGCCACCATCTTCTTGGCGGTCTCGAACTCGCGGTCATTCTTGAGTTCAGAAGAATAAACACCGGAATTCATACGGATAGTTGCTTTATAACGTCCGACAATCTTTTCGCAAGCATCAGAAATCTCACCGAGAGTAGCACGCACCTTTGCAGCCTCGACAGCAAGTTCGAGCAGATTGCCCGTCTTGGTCTCGACAGCCTTGGTGATAGCCTCCAGAGCGGCGCGTACAGCAGCTTCGTCGCGATGAGCGCGAAGTTCCTTCAGACGTGCGATCTGGCTCTCACGGACCTTCGTGTTGTCCACGTCGAGAATCTCGATGGGATCCTCGTGAGCGAGGCGGTACTCATTGATACCGATAATCTTGTCGATACCCGAATCGATGCGGGCCTGCTTACGTGCAGCAGCTTCCTCGATACGGAGCTTGGGAATACCGGTCTCGATAGCCTTTGCCATACCGCCGAGTTTCTCGACTTCCTGGATATGCTCCCAAGCCTTGTGTGCGAGGTCGTTGGTCAGGCTCTCGATATAGTAAGAACCAGCCCAAGGGTCGATCGAACGGCAGACCTGAGTCTCTTCCTGGATGTAGATCTGGGTATTACGAGCGATACGTGCGGAGAAGTCGGTCGGCAGTGCGATAGCCTCGTCGAGTGCGTTGGTGTGCAGTGACTGGGTGTGACCCAGAGCGGCACCCATAGCCTCGATGCAGGTACGTGCGACATTGTTGAAAGGATCCTGCTCGGTAAGGCTCCAGCCGGAAGTCTGGCAGTGGGTACGGAGCGAGAGAGACTTAGGATTCTTCGGGTTGAACTGATTGACGATCTTCGCCCAGAGCATACGTGCGGCACGCATCTTGGCAATCTCCATAAAGTGGTTCATACCGATAGCCCAGAAGAACGACAG
>CAMZIP010000093.1 GCA_947307265.1 uncultured Bacteroidales bacterium
ATGATGAGCCTATGGAAATAAAGTCTGTCGAAGGTATGGGAGAGTGGGCGATAAGTACAAAATTACATGAAGCTGAGAGGCAGAATACACATTGTGTTGTTTTATTTTTCCCGAAGGAAGAACTGTATTCTATATTTCGAATCAATGAAGGAATTCGGCTTTACCATTCCAGCCCTAATAATAAAATGACAGTTGTGAAAATAATTGTTCTCGTTGTGGATCGAATAGTATCAGTTTGGAACAGGCAGCTTTGATAAGTGATGCAGAACTTTGATTATCAGACTCCGACGCGCCTTATTTTCGGCCGTGGCGTGATTGAGAAGCTGCCATCGGTGATGGCGCAGTTCGGAAAGAAAGTGCTCCTCACTTATGGCGGAGGCAGCATCAAGAAAATCGGCCTTTACCAGAAGGTGCTGGAGTTGCTGAAAGGGTATGAGATTATCGAACTTCCGGGCATTCAGCCGAACCCCAAGTACGACCCGAGCGTGCTGGAGGGCGTGCGCCTGTGCAAGGAACATAAGGTGGACGTGATTCTCTCGGTGGGCGGCGGCAGCGTCCTCGACTGCTCGAAAGCCATCGCGGCGGGAGCCTGCTACGACGGCGATCCGTGGGACCTGATTACCCGCAAGGCAAAGACAAAGGCCGCGCTGCCGATCGTGGACATTCTGACGCTTGCGGCAACCGGTTCGGAGTACGATCAGTTCGGCGTAATCTCGCGTACAGAGACAAATGACAAGATCGGTTACGGCGACCGTCACGTTTATCCGCATACCTCATTCCTCGACCCGGAATATACGTTTACCGTAAGCCGCAAACAGACGGCGGCCGGCATCGCAGATGCGATGAATCACACGATCGAGCAATATTTCGTCGAAGACGCCACGCTGCTCAACGACGGATTTTGCGAAAGCATGCTGCGCAGCCTGATGGTCAATGGCCGCAAGTGCATCGAGAATCCGGAGGATTATACCGCCCGCGCAGAGATGATGCTGGCCTGCACCTACGGTTGCAACGGCATTCTGGCTCTGGGCAACAGCGAATCCGGCTGGCCCTGCCACGGCATCGAGCACGCGCTGAGCGCATATTACGACATAACGCACGGCGAGGGACTGGCGATTATTACGCCGCGCTGGATGCAGCATATCCTGAATGAACGCACGCTGCCGCGTTTCGTCAAATACGGAGTAAATGTCTTCGATCTCGATCCGAAGCTGGAAGAGTGGGAGATAGCCCGCCGCGCAATCGATGCGACTTACAAGTTCTTCGAGAGCATCGGCATACCTATGCACCTGCGCGAAGTCGGCATCGATGAAAGCCGTCTCGGCGAAATGGCGCATCACATCGCCGTCAACGAGGGTCTCGAGGAGGCCTACGCGCCCCTCACCGAAGAGGACATCCGCCAGATCCTCCTCGCCAGCCTCTGACCGCCGGCTTCGCCTCCGCGCCTCGAAGTTACTGTGTTTACTGGGGCTCTGCCCCAAACCCCGCCGCTCCGGTGACGCTATTGCACTTGCTAATGCTTCGTCACCTCCGCTAGCGCCCGACGGCGCTTGGCACGCCCTACGGCTTAGCAAATAATGTAACTATCTCGGCTCCACCAGGCTCCGCGCAGCCGGCTGCGTGCAGGGTGGTGGATTTTTGGGGTGATTCGTATTTATTTGATTCTTTTTTCATAAATTCGCCCCGTTATATTGTTATACCTTAAAAAACAAGAATATGTTGGAACTTTCTAATGTCGCCAAGCAACTTCCTTATTCCGCGACGCGCGTGCTCGTACCGTATGCACAGGCAGCGCAGGCACGTGGCCTGAAGGTCTATAAACTGAATATCGGCCAGCCCGACGTGGCTGCACCGGAGTCGGCAATCGAAGCCGTCCGCAATATCGACCTGAAACTCATTTCATATCCCGACTCCCACGGTAACGCAGGTCTGCTCAAAGGTATGTCCGAGTACTACAAGGGCATCGGCATCAATGTCGAACCCGAAGAGATCATCACCACCGTCGGTGGCAGCGAGGCCGTCAGCATCGCTATGGGTGCAACCTGCAACCCCGGCGACGAAATGATTGTCTTCGAGCCGTTCTATGCCAACTATCTCAATATGGCAATCCAGCACGGCATCAAACTCGTTCCGATCACCACTCACATCGAGGACGGATTTGCTCTGCCCGATATGGCTGAGGTAGAGAAGAAGATCACTCCCCGCACCAAGGCTGTCCTGGTCATCAACCCCGGTAATCCCTCCGGCTGCCTCTACAGCAAGGAAGCTCTCCTCGAACTGGGCGCCATCGCAAAGAAGCACGACCTCTGGGTCCTCGCCGACGAGGTTTACCGTGAGTTCTGCTACACCGACGAGCCCCACTTCTCCTGTATGCACATTCCCGGCCTCGAGCAGAATGTCGTCCTGATCGACTCTGCATCCAAGCGCTGGAGCCTCTGCGGTACCCGTATCGGTTTCGTCGTTTCGCACCACAAGGATATGATGAATGCAGTCCTCCGTTATGCTCAGGCACGCCTCTGCGCACCGGCTCTCGGCCAGATTGCAGTCGAAGGCGCACTCAAGGCTCCGCAGTCATATTACGATGCTACCCGTACCGAATACATCTCCCGCCGCGACGCAATGCTCGCTGAACTTCGCAAGATCGACGGCGTTGTCGCTCCGACCCCGATGGGCGCATTCTACGCAGTAGCACAGTTGCCCGTGGACGATTCCACCAAGTTCTGCATCTGGATGCTCGAGCACTTCTCGCACGAAGGCTGGACGGTACAGATGACCCCGATGGGCGGTTTCTACTTCGACGCAGAGAAGGGTCGCCAGCAGGTCCGCCTCGCTTACGTCCTGGAGAAGGAGAAACTCGTCAAGGCTATGGACATCCTTCGCCGCGGCCTCGAGGCATATCCCGGTCGTGTTAAATAAGTAACTGTATTACAGTAAAATATTGGCGTCCAGTGCTGATGCTCGTCAGAGCGTAAAGCACTGGATGCCTCCGTATGGTATCAGGTCGCGGAAAGTATCCTGTGCTTCGCAAAGTCCGGTATGGACGCGCGCGCTTGCAATGACGCCGCCGTGCGCAAATGCCGCCACCCGCTGCCAGGGACCGCGCCGGATTTCTTCGATGAATTCGCCCACGCGCCGGACCTGGTCGCTGAACGCCTCGCCGCCCGGAGTTGCGACGTGTAGATAATCGGCATACCAGCGGTCAGCTTCCTCGCCTTTGATATCGGCGTAGAGCATCATTTCCCAGCGGCCGAAAAACATCTCCCGCAGCCGCTCGTCGCGTTTGGCATCGCCGTAACCGCAGAACTCCGCAAGCCTCACCGCACGCGAAAGGGGGCTGGTAAAAGCCGCGTCGATCTTGCCGTACGACTCGAGCAGCGCCTTGGTCGCCGAAGCCTCGGCTTCGAACGTGGCCTTGAGCGGTACGTCGGTCTGCCCGTAGCAGGTGCCCGGAGGTACATCTACAGACGTGTGGCGAATCAGCAGAAGTTCCATTTTTATATAGTATTAGAAATACTTCGTGATGTCCGCATCGCTGAAACGGTCCATCTCGTTGATCATACGGACGGCAGAATCGAGAATCGGGAAGGCGCAGATGGCACCCGTGCCTTCGCCCAGCCGCAGGCCGAGTTGGAGCAGGGGACGGGCTCCGAGAGCCTCCAGCATCCTGCGGTGACCGGCCTCGTCTCCGCAATGCCCGAAAACGGCATAGGCCTTGACTTCGGGATGCAGTTGTGCGGCGCCCAACATACAGGCTCCCATAATAAAACCGTCCACCAGGATAATCATTTTCATCGAGGCGGCCTGCAGCATTGCGCCTACGGCCATAACCATTTCGAAGCCTCCGAACCAACGCATCCAATCCTCCGGAGAACCGTCGCCCGAATAGCCTTCGACGGCTTTGGCGAGTACCTCTTTTTTGTGGCGGATGCCTTCTGGATTCAGGCCGCTTCCGGCCCCCACGCAATCCTCAATCGGCATACCTGTAAACCGCGACATCCAGATGGATGAGGCGGAGGTATTACCGATGCCCATCTCTCCGAAACTCAGGATATTGCTTCCTTCGGCAGCGCACATCCGAACTATCTCGGCGCCGGTCTCGAGACAGCGGTCAAACTGCTCCGGACTCATCGCCGGACCGTGCAGGAAATTCTGCGTTCCGCGGGCAATTTTGCGCTCTATAATGCCGCGGTCGCGGGGCAGGTCGGCATCCACTCCGGCGTCCACGACCTTAAGCTTGAAGCCGTGCTGGCGGCAGAGGAAATTGACTCCGCCGGTGCCCTGGGGATGCGTGAAATGACACACCTGCTGGCGCGTAACCTCCTTCGGCGCGATGGTTACGCCCTCTTCGACAATGCCGTGGTCGGCTGCGAAAATGATATTCTGCGGATGGTGCAGGGCAGGTGAGAGCGTTTGCTGGATCAGGCCGACCTGCATCGCAAGTTCCTCCAGCCGGCCGAGCGAGCCGCGGGGCTTGGTCAGATCGTCGATCTTCGCCTGCAGCGCGTCGCGCAGGCTCTCGTCGGGATGTGTTATATCGAAAAACGGACGGGCCATAACTATTTGACTTTGAGCGGAAGACCGCTGACCATCAGGGTTACCTCGTCCGCGCGCGAAGCGACGTACTGGTTCATCCATCCCTGGAGGTCGGTGAAACGGCGCTGGACCTCATTGTCGGAAGTGCCGCCCATACCTATTTCGTTGGTAACGAAAATGAATGTCGCATCCTGCGAAACGAGGCGGTCAAACTCCGCCTTCAGCGCGTCGAGAACCTCGTCTGTAGAGGCATCCTGCTCCTCGCGGCAGAAAAAATTGGTCGCCCAGAGCGTCAGGCAGTCCACCAGCACCGTGCGTCCGGTGAAATCGTGGCTGCTGAGATGCAGTTCTTCCTCGACCAGCGTCCACTGCGGGCCGCGTCGCTCCTGATGGCGGCGCACACGGTCTCGGAACTCCTCGTCCCAGATATGTGCGGTGGCCAGATAGACCGGCGTTGAGGAAAGGCTGAGCGCAAGCTGTTCGGCGTAACTGCTCTTGCCGCTGCGCGCGCCTCCGGTTATGAGGATGATGCGTGACATATTATTCGGAACGTTCTTTTAACAATTCGGGGCGAAGCCGCGCGGTCCGTTCGAGGG
>CAMZIP010000094.1 GCA_947307265.1 uncultured Bacteroidales bacterium
CATTTGTGAGTTAAACCAAATCAGCCGCAAGATGGCGTACAATTTCAACGAGATAGAGAAAAAGTGGCAGGCTTACTGGGCCTCTCACCATACTTTTCAGGTAGACAGCGATCCTTCCAAGCCCAAGTATTATGTACTCGATATGTTCCCGTATCCTTCGGGTGCAGGTCTGCACGTCGGGCATCCGCTCGGCTATATTGCCAGCGACATTTACAGCCGTTACAAGAGACTGCAGGGATTCAACGTCCTGCATCCGATGGGCTATGATGCGTTCGGCCTCCCTGCTGAGCAGTACGCTATCCAGACAGGCAAGCATCCTGCCGGAACGACCGCGACCAATATCGCGCGTTATCGTGGCCAGATGGACCGCATCGGTTTCTCTTACGACTGGTCGCGCGAGGTGCGCACCTGCGATCCGAAGTACTACAAGTGGACGCAGTGGGCATTCCTCGAGATGTTCGGCTGCTGGTATGACCGCGAGCGCGACTGCGCAAGGCCGATCGACGAACTCGAAGCCCGTTTCGAGAAAGAGGGCAACGCCACCGTCAATGCAGCCTGCGGCACGGTAGAGACATTTACTGCAGAGCAGTGGAAGGGATTTGACAAGAAACACAAGGCGGATATCCTGATGCAGTATCGCATCGCTTATCAGGGCGAGACGACGGTCAACTGGTGCCCCGGTCTGGGTACGGTGCTGGCAAACGACGAGGTCAAGGAAGGCTTCTCGGTACGCGGCGGATTCCCCGTCGAGCAGAAGAAGATGCTCCAGTGGCAACTCCGCGTTTCGGCGTATGCAGAGCGTCTGCTCTCGGACCTCGAGGATCTCGAGTGGAGCGATTCGCTCAAGGATATGCAGCGCAACTGGATCGGCCGCAGCCAGGGTGCCGAGATGGTTTTCAAGGTATCAAATGGCGTTGAGACATACGATATGACCATCTTCACCACCCGTGCGGATACCGTTTTCGGCGTGACGTTTATGGTTCTTGCTCCCGAAAGCCAGTGGGTCGAGAAACTTACCACCCCTGACCGCAAGGAGGCTGTTGAGGCATACCTCAAGGAAAGCCGCAAGAAGACCGAGCGCGAGCGTATGGCCGAAACCCGCAAGGTCACCGGCGTATTCTCCGGTTCCTACGCCATCAATCCGCTGACCGGCAGCAAAGTCCCGGTCTGGATTGCAGAATATGTCCTGGCCGGCTACGGTACCGGTGCCATTATGGCGGTTCCGGCCCACGACAGCCGCGACTATGCATTTGCAAAGACATTCGATCTTCCCATCATACCGCTTATCGAGGGTTGCGACGTATCGCAGGAGAGTTTCGATGCCAAGGAAGGCATTATGTGCAACTCCGGTTTCCTCAATGGAATGACGGTCAAGGAGGCTATTCCCGCCGCAATCGACTACGTCGAAGCGCACGGCATCGGCCACCGCAAGATCAACTACCGCCTGCGCGACGCCATTTTCTCGCGCCAGCGCTACTGGGGCGAGCCGTTCCCTATCTGCTATCCGGACGGCATTGCCACCTCGATAGGAGAGGAGAACCTGCCGCTCGAACTGCCGGAGATCGACAAGTTCCTGCCTACCGAGAACGGTGAACCGCCGTTGGCACGCGCGAAAGACTGGACCTGGGACGGTGCGCCGCTCGAGACGAGCACGATGCCCGGATTTGCAGGCAGCAGCGCATACTATCTGCGTTATATGGATCCGCATAACGACAATGCGCTTGTCAGCCGCGAGGCAAATGAATACTGGCGCAACGTGGACCTCTATATCGGCGGCACGGAGCACGCGACCGGCCACCTGATCTGCTCCCGCTTCTGGAACAAGTTCCTCTACGACCGCGGTTACGTCTGCGAGAAGGAGCCGTTCCGCAAACTCATCAACCAGGGTATGATTCAGGGCCGTTCGAGTTTCGTATATCGTATCAAGAATACCAATACCTTCGTCTCTGTCGGCCTCAAGGACGGCTATGACACGACGGAGATTCACGTGGATATCAGCCTGGTGGACAACGACCGCCTCGATGTGGAGGGCTTCCGCGCCTGGCGCCCGGAATTCAAGGATGCCGAGTTCATCCTCGAAGACGGCGAATATCGTTGCGGTTGGGCAGTGGAGAAGATGAGCAAGTCGATGTTCAGCGTCGTCAATCCGGATCAGGTCTGCGACCGCTACGGTGCAGATACCCTGCGAATGTATGAGATGTTCCTCGGTCCGCTCGAGCAGTCCAAGCCGTGGGATACCAAGGGTATCGACGGCGTCCACCGTTTCCTGCGCAAGCTGTGGGGCCTGCATTTCGACCGCGACACGTTCTGCGTGAGCGACGAAGCTCCGACAGCGGCTGAGCTCAAGGCGCTCCACAAACTGATTCACAAGGAGCAGGAGGATATCGAGAACTTCTCGTTCAATACCACGGTCAGTGCGTTTATGATTGCCGTTGGCGAACTTGCCGACCTGCATTGCAACAAGCGTGCGATCCTCGAGCCGCTCGACATTCTGCTTTCGCCTTTCGCACCGCATATCGCAGAAGAGCTCTGGAGCCTGCTGGGCCACAAGGAGAGCATCACATTCGCGCATTTCCCCGAGTACAACGCCGCTTATACGGCTGAAGACAATGTCAAGTACCCCGTGCAGTTCAACGGCAAGATGCGTTTTGTCATCGACCTGCCGAAGAGTATGACTCCCGCGGAAGTCGAGGCTGCCGTGCGTGCTGACGAAAATACTGCCCGCTATCTGCAGGGCGCAGCCATCCGCCGCGTCATCGTCGTTCCGGGTAAGATCATCAACATAGTTTGCTAATAATCACATTACTACAATGTCCAATCTCAATAAAAACAACATTTGGAAAACCCTTAAGAGTTATTCCATCATATCATTCGGTGTTTTGCTCTACGCTCTGGCGTGGACGGTTTTCATCCTTCCGATGGAAATGGTCTCCGGCGGCGTGGCCGGTATCTCCGCTATCATCCAGTATGCCACCAAAGGCGCTATCGAGATGAGCTGGTCATACATTGCCCTCAATGCCATCCTCATCCTGCTGGCTATCAAGATTCTCGGCAAGGGTTTCGGATTCAAGACCATATATGCCATCCTGCTGATGACGACCTTGCTGAAGATTATCCCGCCCCTTATTCCGGCCGAGTTCATTCAGTCCCTGGCAGTCGATAACGGCAAGATGCTCTGTGCAATCATAGGCGGTGGACTGGAAGGTTTCGGTATCTCGCTGACAATCCAGCAGGGCGGTTCGTCCGGCGGCACCGACATTGTCGCGATGATCATCAACAAGTACCGTCCCATATCCATTGGCCGCGGTATCGTGATGGCCGACGTGTTCATCATCACATCCGCGCTGTTCCTTCCTGCGGACAATATGGCCGAGCGCGTTGCTACCATCGTGTACGGTTTCGTGATTATGGGAGTCTTCAGTTTCTCTCTGGATCTCTTCCTTTCCGGTAACAAGCAGGCTGTGCAGATGATGATTTTTTCTAAAAAATATGAAGAAATCGCCGATTATATCGCAACGAATATCCGACGCGGCGTATCGGTTATTTCTGCAGAGGGCTGGTACAGCAAGCAGGACGGCAAGGTGCTGGTAGTCGTGGCGCGCAAGTCGGAGATGAATGCTATCCTGGCCTCTATCAAGAGGATAGACCCGACGGCGTTCACTTCCGTAAGCACGACGATGGGCGTTTTCGGAACAGGATTCGAACATATCAAAAATAAATAAAGGGGGTATGATATGGCGATGATATCAGCCATATCATAGTTTTCTGATATAATAGATAATTTCCATATCGAGTTTTAAAATAACCCGGTATGGAATATTATTTATATCTGCTCGGCTACCTTCCGGCAATGGCAGCCACCTACTTTCTCGCCGCCCATTTTTTCAAGGAAAAATCTTACAGGCGGAAAGAGCCGAAAAAAGAAACAGAAGTTAAACAGGAGACTGCGGAGCAAAAACCGCCGGCAGAGTACTCTCTCGAATACAAGCCGCGTTCGGGGGAGGAAAGTGCCCGGCTGCTTTCGGATGACGGGGGCGACAGCGATGAGTATGATGACCTGAAGGACCGTCTCGTCAATCTTCTGGAGTCTGAAAAGATATTTCTCGACCCCAATATCCGCATTTCCGAGGTGGCGGCGCGCCTGCTGACCAACAAGACCAGCCTGTCGCGTGCCATCCGGCTCAAGACGGGCCGCAACTTCTGCCAGCTGGTACATTATTATCGCGTACGCGAGGCGATGCGGCTCTATACCGAGAATCCGTCGCTGACCATTTCGCAACTCTGCAAAATGGTGGGATTCAATTCGATGACCACCTTCAATACGGCATTCGGACGCAATACCGGCTTTACTCCGGCCGAATGGTGCAAGAATTACCGCAAGCAGACAGTCCGAACAAAGGCCCTCCGTCGCGCATAAGGCAATGCTGAGATTTCTTCCCTGGTGCCTGACGCGCAGGAAATATTCGCCGCGCTATCTGAGGCAGGCATTTGTCAAGATTGACCGCAGTATGGTCTGCGGTAAACTTTACCTCAACCGCACCGTAAGCATTTCGACACTGGCAAAGGAGAGTTCGCTGACCAAGGAAGTGGTCAGACAGTGCCTGCAGCGCCGCGGATTGAGTTTTACCCAATACGTGGATTCGTTCAGGATTCAGGAGGCGGTGATCAGGATTGCGCAGATGGGCAGGGGAGACCGCAATCTGACCTCCGTGGCCCATAATTGCGGTTTTACATCACTGCGCTCGCTCAATTACCGCTGTGTCAAAACGCTCGGAGTCAGCGCCTGGGTGCTTTTGCAGAGGCATATAGACGCGACAAGAAACACCGGACCCGGACTCCGGCCTCCCGAATAAGGAAGGACGGCCGCCCGGGCCCGTAAATTATTAAAGTCCGAATGATTAGAAGAGGACTGCTACGCCGGCGTTGATCATATTCTGCTTGACGGAGTAGTTGGAAGCAGAACCGGTGTACTGGTTGAGCAGACCGAGGTCATAACCTGCCTTGATGCGGAAGCGCTGCATAATGTCAACACCGATACCGCCGCCGATCAGGACATTGCTGTGGCTGCTGGTGCTGTTCTCGTCGAACTTGTCAACATCCTTCGTGATCTTGACCATCG
>CAMZIP010000095.1 GCA_947307265.1 uncultured Bacteroidales bacterium
GGAGGTCCTGGACCCCCGCGGGCGCGAAAAGGGTCTTCTTTCGGGGGCTAATGTGATTATGCCCAACATCACGCCGGAGGAGCAAATGGTCAAGTACAACCTGTACGACCGCAAGACTTTGCTCAGCGAGGGTCCTTTATCCGGTTATTCGCCTGAGCGAAAGATCGTCATCGGCTACGGCCGCTGGGGCGACTCAAAACACTTCCGCAAGGGTTAATTCCAGTATTTGAGTAATAAAAAGGATATGCAGAAATGACAGAGATAACCATAAGCGTGGGCTTGAACGATGCCGTCACCAAGCGGCAGGAGTTTCAGACTGAGATGTACGTCGATGCAATGAAGTACGTATGTCAGAATCACCATGTCCCTTTCTCGTTTATCGTTTCAGAAGGCGGTTATTTTCACGAAAATGGAGACTACACGCAGGAGAAGACTCTTGTTATCTGCCTGATAGATCCCGAGAAAGGTGTAGCGGATTCCATCGCAAGAGATCTCTGCTTTTTGTTCCATCAGGAATCCGTCCTGATAACGGAAAGCAAGGTGAGGGCATACTATATAAAAGACAAAAGAAAATATTCCGGATTGACCCGCCTTAGCCGGCTTTTCAACATGCAAAAAAAACAATCAGCAACGTCCAAGCAAGCTTGACATTGCGCTCGGCTGCTGCGTCGGTTAAGCCGCCTGCGGCGGCTTTTCCTCCTTGCGGCTCGGCAGTGTCCAAGCAAGCTTGACACTGCTCTCGCTCGCTGCGTCGGTTCGAACAAGTTCTCGTCCTGCCAATAAAAAACAATCAGCAACCTGAAGGCTGCTGATTGTTTTTTAGTAGCGGAGGCAGGACTCGAACCTGCGACCTCCGGGTTATGAGCCCGACAAGCTACCAACTGCTCTACTCCGCGGTGTTTAGGACTGCAAATGTAAGGCTTTTTCGCTTATTTACCAAAAAAACTTATGGGACAACGATGCCGTCCTTATAGACCGAACCGTTCATCGACTTGATATAGAGCGTAGTTATGCGGATGTAACGGTCTTCGCGGGGAGTCAGCGTAACGCTGGCGGAGAGGTGGCCGCGCGGGATATGCCAGACATACTGATTGTTGCTGCCGGGATTCCAGGCGATATTGACGCCGAGTTTGGGAACGAATGCGGCGCGGTGCTCACTGTTGATCCTTGTACCGCAGTGCGGACAGTCGTACCGGTCGTATGCCGCAAGACCTCCGGAAATACCGGCTTCGGCCTCGATGCGCCAATGCCGGTTCATCCCGCTCTCGTCCCAATCCCAGGGAGCCCAGCGGGGCCACACCTTAAGTCCCAGATTTACACCGACCGAGAAGGTCGGACCGACCTGCGCTTCAAATCCGATATTGGGTTCGGAGGCACCGAACCATAACAAATTCGTACGTAGGGAGGGGTTAAAGGGGAGGTTGGACTCAAGTGAATCTACCTTGCTTAGCCAATTCGTCGTAAATTCGTAATTATCAGGCAATTCCGGGGACGATGTTAATCCCCAGGCCGGAGCTTGACCTAAAGCTCCAGCCATCAGGCAAACAACACATAAGCGCCTGATTTTCTACCACTTAATATGTCTTTTTCTCGTCATTACTGTCATATAACAATATGTACGGAAAACGATACAAAGTTACAATTTTTCGGAGGAGGTAGCAACTTTTTTTTCTTTATTTTTTTACGGCTTTAGTGCTTACCCCCCCCCCTCAGATTATATTGCAGTGGCGTTTTTTTGATTTTTCAATAAAAATCGGTATATTTGTAACAACTATGAAAAAACTGATTTTCAAGGCCCTTCGGCTACTGCTGTTAGCCTGCCTGCTTACAATTTGTAACATATCGACAGCACAGACGTTTCGCGATGCCGAAATTATCGTTACTGTCGGCAGCGATGGAACCGCCCAGGTAGTCCAGAACTGGGACATAAACATTTACAACGGTACCGAATACTACCTGCCCTTTGACAATCTCGGTCCGATGGACATCACCGACCTTTTGGTCTATGAGGACGGCGAGGCCTTCATCAGCGAAGGAGACCGCTGGGACACCGATCGCACGAGGGCCCAGAAGACCGGCCGCTGCGGCATCGTGCGCAAAAAGGACGGCGTGGAGTTGTGCTGGGGCGTGGGCGAATACACCGACCATCACTGGACCATCTCCTACACCATTCACAATCTGGTGATGAATATGGAGGAGTATGACGGAATGTACTTTACGTTCCTCAACCCCGGCCTCAACTTCCCTCCCGAGCATATCCGTCTGACGATCATCAACGATACCGGCGGCGAACCGTGGACGAGCGACAATGTCGGCATCTGGGGCTTCCGCTACCACGGCACCATCAATCTTGAGGATGGAGCCATCGTAGCCGAATCCGACAGACCCTTCGGATACAACAGCGGCCTGACCATCCTCGCCCGCTTCGAGCCGGGACTGTTCGAGCCAGCGGCCAAACTCGGCAAGAGCTTCGCAAAGATCGAGAAGCAGGCCAAGAAAGGCAGCGACTACAAGAAAAAGCGGAGTTTAGAAGAATGGTTTTTCATAATCATAGGTATCGGCTTTGTACTGGCGGTTTTATCTATGATCATAGCCCTTATCGTGACAATCATCCTCAAGGCCCTCGGCTATAAGTATAAAAAGTCGATGTTCGGTATGCATAAGATAACCGGCTGGTACCGCGACCTGCCATTGGAAGGCAATATCTATGCTTCGGCCTACGCCTTCACCAAAGGCAACCGCTTCTTCTGGCAGACGGAGCACGAGAATAACATCATCGGAGCATTTTTCCTCAAGTGGATTCTGGAGGGCATCATCAAAGTGCAGCCCATAGAGGGCAAGAAGCATAAAGTCAATCTCGATTTTACGAAAGATGCCAACTTTAAGGATGAAGTGGAGGCCCTGCTCTACAGCTATGTGCAGGCAGCCAGCGGCACCAATAAGATCCTGGAGGCTGACGAGCTCGACCGCTGGGCGAGAAAGAATTACCTGAAGATCATCCGCTGGCCCGGCAAGGCCACCGACGCCGGATTGAAGTGGCTCAAATCCAAAGGCATCCTCATCGGCCCGGAAAAGGCGACGGAGAGCGGCTGCGAAAAGATGCGCCACGTCATAGAGTTCCGCAATTACCTGTATGATTTCACCCTGCACAAGGAACGCGGCGCGGTGGAAGTGGTTCTGTGGAAGGAATATCTGATCTACGCGCAACTCTTCGGCATCGCGGAAAAGGTCGCCAGGCAGTTTGAATCGCTTTATCCGGATCAATTCAAGGACTTCTCACAGACTACCGGAATTGATCCATATCTGATGCAGAGCGTCATCATCGCAACCAACAGCGTCTCGGCAAAGGCCATTTCACGCGCACAGGCCGAGAAGTCCTATCAGGAGGCAGCAGCCCGCGAAAGCAAGCGCTCGAGCGGTGGCGGCGGATTCAGCTCCTTCGGCGGTGGCGGCGGCAGTTTCGGCGGCAGCTTCGGCGGCGGCACAAGATAGTTTATAACTCATTATACATAGGAATATGAGCGAAAAGAAATGCGTCCTTGTTTCGGGTGGCGCAGGTTACATAGGCAGTCACGTGACGGTCGAACTGATTTCGGCGGGTTATGACGTGGTCGTCGCGGACAATTTCTCCAACTGCGACCGCACCAATTATGAAGGCGTCTGCGCCATTACGGGCCAGCGTCCGCCTCTGGAGGAGATCGATTGCTGCGATGTAAATGCCGTCGAAGGGCTTTTCTCACGTCACCATATAGATGCCGCCATTCATTTTGCAGCGTTCAAGGCAGTCGGTGAATCCGTTGCGGAGCCGCTGCTCTACTATCGCAATAACCTGACTTCGTTTATCAATATCCTGCAGGCTTTCAAAAACCGCGGCGGCGGAAACGTGCTCTTCTCGTCTTCTGCGACGGTGTACGGCGAACCGGACGAGACGCCCGTGACGGAGCGGTCTCCGCGCAAACCTGCCACTTCACCCTACGGCAATACGAAGCAGATCTGCGAGGATATCCTGCGCGATACGGTCAGTGCCTGCGCAGATCTCAGGGGCATCGCACTCAGGTATTTCAACCCTATCGGAGCGCATCCTTCCGCACTTATCGGCGAACTCCCGCGCGGCGTCCCGAACAATCTCGTGCCTTTCATCACGCAGACCGCTGCCGGCGTTCGCGAAGTGCTGAGCATTTTCGGCAACGACTACCCCACTCCCGACGGCACCTGCCTGCGCGATTATATCGACATAGTGGATCTTGCACGCGCACATACCTGCGCAGTTACGCGTATGTTCGAAGACAAGATGAAGGAGGATTATGAGATTTTCAATGTCGGAACCGGCCGGCCGCTTTCCGTTCTGGAACTGGTCAAGGCATTCGAAAAAGTTAACAATCTTAAGTTGAATTACCGTTTTGCACCGCGACGTGCAGGCGACGTGACAGCCGTCTGGGCTGATCCTACCCTCGCAAATCGCGAACTGGGCTGGAAGGCCACCCGCACCGTTGAAGAGACACTTTCTTCGGCCTGGGCGTGGGAAAAACGAATAAGAGGTATCTAATTTAAAAATTATTTTTTACCTTTGCCGGACTTTTTGGAATTACTAACTACCTAATTAATAACACAAATGAAAAAGATTACTGTTTTTGCTGTAATGGTTTGCCTTGCAATGTTCGCTGTATCTTGCAAGAGCCAGCCGAAGGCTGAAGAGCCCGCGTGCGAGTGCTGCGGCGAGAAGGACGAGTGCAAGGGCGACTGCGAAGCTTGCGAGGCTTGCGATCAGAACAAGGCTGCCGAGGTTATCGATGCTGCTGTCGAGAACGTCGAGAACGCTATCGAGAACACCGCAGAGGCTGTTAAGGAAGCTGTCAAATAATTTGACCCTCCAGCAACAAAAAGCCCGCCTCCTCCAGAGACGGGTTTTTTATTTCAGATAAACGCTTCCTGCTACGCGCCTTCGCGCCTCGAAGTTATACTTTTGCACGCCCTTCGGCTTTGCAAATAGTATAACTA
>CAMZIP010000096.1 GCA_947307265.1 uncultured Bacteroidales bacterium
AGTTATATCCTGCAGGCCGTCATGGACGGTACGTTTACGCGTCCGGCCGCAACCTGCACCATCGACAAGACCGAATACTCCTCGGGCGGATTTACCATCGAGGTAGTAAAGGGCGAGACGGCCCAGCAGCCTGCCGCATCCGGCTCTTCCACCCAGAACGATAACCGTCAGGCTGAAAGCGCCGCCCAGAGCAGCACTTCCGCCGACCAGGACGTTTTCATCCAACTCACCGTCGGCAAGCGAGATCTTGTCAAGGGCGAGCCGGTCGCTGCCACGTTGAAACTCTTCACCCGCGCCGACATAGCCGGATTTGAAGACGTCAATTTCCCTTCGTTCAACGGTTTCTGGAGCAAGGAGACCTATACTCCGCAGAATCTCGAATTCAACCGCGAGAATGTCGGAGGCAAGATTTACAATACTGCAGTAATCCGCCGTTATATGCTGATTCCGCAGCAGACCGGGGACGTCACGATCGATCCGGCGAGTATGGTCTGCCAGATCCGCGTGATCTCCAACAACTCGCCCCGTTCGCTGTTCGACGGATTCTTCGATTCGTACCAGACGGTACGCAAGCGGATTTCGACTCCAGCTATCAAGATGCACGTCAGGTCGTTGCCCGCAGGTGCGCCTGCGAGTTTCGGCGGCGGAGTAGGAGAGTACCGCATCACCGCAGCCCTGAGCCGCGAAGATCTCCGTTCACACGAGGCCGCTTCGCTCGTGGTGACAGTTACCGGCAGCGGCAATATCTCTCTCATCGAGGCTCCGAAGGTCAATTTCCCGCCGGATTTCGAGGTGTATGATATGAAAGTCACCGACAAACTGTCTGCCGACGGCACCTCCGGCACACGTACGTTCGAATATCCGTTCATTCCGCGAAGCCACGGCGACTTTACCATCGAGCCGGTGGCCTATACCTACTACAACCTGAAACAGGGCCGCTACGTTACGGTGAGCACCGATCCCATCAGCCTCACGATAGAGCGCGGCAATGATATCGACGGGTCGGGCGTCGCAGTTCCGGGTGTCGCCCGTCAGGGAGTCCGCAACATGGGCGAGGATATCCGTTTTATCCATACCGGAAACGGTGACCTGAAACGCAAGGGCAGTTTCTTTGCATTCTCGCCGCTGTTCTTCGGGCTGATGGTATTCATTATCCTGATATACATTGTGCTTTCGCTCGTTATCCGCAGCTGTCAGGCACGCCGTCGCGACGTGGCCGGCACACGCAACCGCCGCGCCGTCAAGATGGCCCGTGCCCGTCTCTCTCAGGCCCGCGAATATCTCCGTCAGGAACTTCGCGGCGCATATTACGAGGAACTGCACAAGGCATTGCTCGGGTATCTTTCCGACAAACTGACAATCCCTTCCGCTGAACTTTCCAAGGAGCGCATTGCAGAGGCTCTCTCAAGCCGCGGCGTGTCCGCAGAGGCTTCAGAGGCTGCTCTCCGTATCCTGGATACCTGCGAGTTCGCACGTTACGCGCCGGATGCCGAGGTTTCCGAGATGGAGAAACTCTATGAGGATGCAGTCAGCGCAATTTCAGATATTGATGCACAGATACGTACTTCGATGAAATCCAAACCTTCCCGCGGTGCTGCCGTGGCAATAATGCTGATGCTCGGCCTTGCGCTGCCTTATGCGGCGTCCGCTGCTGAAGTGCCTTCCGAAGACTGGACACGCGGTTCCGAAGCATTCCTCGCATCCGATTATGATGCCGCACTCGTGGCCTGGCAGGCTGTAGAAGCCGATGGATGGCATTCTTCGGACCTGTATTACAATATCGGCAACTGCTATTACAAGAAGGGAGAGATTGCACGTGCGATACTCTATTACGAACGTGCGCTGAAACTCGATCCTGCCAATCGCGACGCCACATTCAATCTCGAAGTGGCCCGCCAGTCGACTCTGGACCGCATCGATGCCGTGCCGGAGTTTTTCCTGGTCACCTGGACGCGCAATGTCAGGCACCTGCTCTCGCCGGATTCGTGGGCTATCGTGGCTCTCGTGCTGGCGCTGATTGCGGTTTTGCTGCTGCTCGTCTTCCGTTTCGGCCGCTCGCTCGGCCTGCGCAGGTTCGCTTTCATAATGGCCTGCATCGCCGCCGGTCTTTTCCTGCTGTCAGTGCTTTGCGCCGCAAGCGGCAAATCGGAGGCGATGAATGAAGGCAGTGCCATCGTGGTGCAGCCCGTCTCGACGGTTCGCAGTTCGCCGGGTGACGGCGGCAAGGCCGTATTCATCCTGCACGAAGGCACACGCGTTCGCCTGCTGGACGAACTCGGCAGCTGGTGGAAAGTCGAGATTGCGGACGGCCGCCAGGGCTGGATTGAATCCTCGGACGCCGAGATTATCTAAAAAGTGATTTTAGCGCAGAAGGCCTGGCGGTCTTCGACCTTGCCTTCGACATAGCAGCTGTCCGCTTCGCGGAACAGCCAGAGTTCTACGCATTCGCCCGCTTTCGTCTCGTGGTTGAAATTGATCGACAGGGAGCGGACGGGTCTCTGCATCAGTTCCTCGTAGGGCAGGCAGTCCATCGCCCAGATGGCATAGCGGACGTTGTTGGTATGGCCGATGAAATCGGTGTCCGAAAAAACTACCGTATGTTTTGCTGCGAGTATCGGTTCCGTGCCGCGGGGCATCATTACGCGCTCTGCGGGAGTTTCGATCACGTGCTCGCGGCAGATGCGATTCTCCGGGACGAGGCCATCGAGTTCCGAATTGCGCACGAGCGAACGCGCCGCCGTGTCGAGGATTACCCACGAACTGGTGGCTTTCACGCGCACGCGGCCTTCGCTGTCGCACATCCTGAAATCACGCAGGTGGAACGGGCCTGCAAGTCCTTTGTGCCAGGTCGTAAGCGTCAGGCGTTCGCGCCAGAGCGGCAGGTCTTCGAATTGGATGGTCATTCGCGCCAGCACCCAGGCCTTATGCGTCGCAATCAGGTCGGAATAGCCGAATCCCATTTCCTGCGCAGCAAGGTAAGCCGCCTCCTGCGCTATCTCCATAAATGCCGCAGGCCTCAGCCGCTTGAGCATATCCACGTCCCTGCAGTCCAGCGTCTTGCCAATCTGGTAGCGGGATTGATCGATAAGGGCTCCGTTCATCGTTTTTGCGTTTTAAACGCTGCAAATGTAGCCAAAAAACCTCGCGAATTAGAAGTATATTGTTAACTTTGAAGCATAAATACAAAAAAGAACGTTTTTATGAAGAAATTTTTCCTGGCGGCGATTGCAGTTTTATCACTGGTCGCCTGCACATCCAAGGCTCAATATGTAGTGGAAGGTATCTCTTCCGCTGAAGGCACCACCGTCTATCTCCACGAGGCTCTCAACGGCGATAAACTCGCTGAGACGACCGTTACCGACGGCAAGTTCGAATTCGCCGGCGAGCAGGACAAGGATGCGCTGCTTATGGTAAGTACGGATATCGAACTTTCCGAGACCTACCGCTTTTTCAATGACGGCAAGCCTGTGACCATCAATCTCGACAGCAAAACTCTGGTCGGTTCGGAACTCAACCAGAAACTTTCCGACTATGATGCCGAACTCCACGAGCTCGAGATGCAGATGATGACCACTTATTTCGAGATGCAGGGAATCGATGACCAGGACAAGATCAACGAGATGATGCCCGCTTTCCAGGCAATGCAGGAGGAATTTATCGCTTATCCCCAGAATATCCTGAAGGACAACCCGGATAACATTATTCCTGCCGCATATATGGAGTATCTTACCTTTATGCTGGATTACGATGAACTTCAGGAGGCAATGGTTCACAACGCTCCCTATATGAAGCATCCCCTCGTAAAGAAGGCCCTGGAAGAGAGCGCAGAGCGTGCAAAGGATCAGGAAGAGGCTGATCAGATGAAGAATGACATCATCGGCAAGGAGTTTATCGATTTCGAGATGCCCGACGAGGACGGCAATATCCATACTCTTTCGCAGTTCGTCGGCCGCGGCCAGTGGGTGCTGGTCGACTTCTGGGCTTCGTGGTGCGGTCCGTGCCGCGGCGAGATGCCCAATGTCGTTAAGGCTTACAACGAATTCCACGACAAGGGCTTCTGGATTGTCGGCATTTCCTTTGACGAGGACAAGGATGCCTGGCTTAAGGCTATCAAGGATCTCGAGATGCCCTGGATTCACCTTTCGGACCTTGCCGGCTGGCGCAGCGTGGCAGTTGAACTCTACGGTGTAAACGCCATCCCTGACAACCTGCTTATCGATCCGGACGGATATATCGTGGCACGCGGTCTTCGCGGCGCTGCCCTCGAAAAGAAACTGAAAGAGATTTTCAAATAATATGAAGCAAATATTGACTGACGAAGAACTGGATGCTTTCCTGGATGAGCATTGCACTTATCCGGGCTTCCCTTCGGCGGGCGTGAAATTTATCGATATATTCCCGCTCCTGCGTCGCACCAAGATGCGGGAGCTTGAAGGTTTTTCGGTCAGCGAGTCGCTGATTCTGGTCCCGGAGGCGCGCGGATTCATATTCGCGCAGTCGCTCGGACTGGAAAAGGTGGTCTTCCTCCGCAAGGCGGGCAAACTGCCCGGCAAGGTGCTGGAGATTCCTTCGCACACGGAGTATTCGGCCAATTCGCTATATGTACAACAGAGTGCGCTTGAGGAGTTCCTGAAGAATATCCCGGATAACGGCCGGCCTGTCGAGGTGTATTTCTTCGACGATGTGCTTGCGACCGGTTCTACTGCAGTGTCTATCAAGAAGTTCATTGACGATCTGGAGATTGGAGGACGCCGTTTCCGCCTTATGCGGTGCGGGTTCTACCTTGCGCTGAAGGCTCTCAGAGGAGAGGATTTCATCCACTCCAATTATCCGGATTTGCCTGTCGAAGTTGTTTTCAGGCATTGAGAATTAGAAGTTTTTTATTAAAAATATTTTAATAGAAATAAATAATTTGTACTTTTTCTG